>DATBQN010000299.1:0-3648 GCA_036560825.1 Thermoanaerobaculia bacterium | reverse complement strand
CTCCATTGGGACGGCGACGACCTCCTCGAGCGGCCGGCCGGCGAGCGCTTCGCGGCGCTCGCCGAGGCGGCGCCGGCCCTCGCCGTGCCGCGGCTCGTCACCGCCGACCCGGAGGCCGCCGACGCCTTCTTCGCCGACGCCCTGCGCCGCGGCCACGAGGGGGTCATGGCGAAGGCGCTCGCCGCGCCCTACGAGGCCGGCCGTCGCGGCTCCTCCTGGCTGAAGATCAAGCCCGCGCACACCCTCGACCTCGTCGTCCTCGCCGCCGAGTGGGGGCACGGCCGGCGCCGGGGCTGGCTCTCGAACCTCTACCTCGGCGCGCGCGACGCCGAGAGCGGCGGCTTCGTCATGCTCGGCAAGACCTTCAAGGGGATGACCGACGAGATGCTCGCCTGGCAGACCGCGCGCTTCCAGCGGATCGCGCTGGCGACCGACGGCTGGACCGTCCACCTGCGCCCCGAGGTGGTCGTCGAGGTCGCCTTCAGCGACGTCCAGGAGAGCCCGCAGTACCCCGGCGGCGTGGCCCTCCGCTTCGCCCGCGTCAAGCGCTACCGCGGGGACAAGACCGCCGCCGAGGCGGACACCGTCGACGCCGTGCGCGCCCTCTTCGATGGCGGGCGGCCGGCGGGCAATAGATAGACTTTGGAATAGATCTTGCTGCGTAGCCGGCGAAGTGGCCGGTGCCGCCCGCGGCGGCGCCGGCGGCAGGTCACCAGGTAAGCGCCGGGTCCGTTCCCTCCGCTCCAGGTCTCACCCACCCCCTACGAAGGAGGTCCTTCCATGGTCCGCAGGATGCTCGTGTGCCTAGGCCTTCCACTCCTCCTCCTCGCCGCGAGCGCGGCGGCGCAGACGACCAGCACGCTCGCCGCCGAGACCGGCGACAACACCTCGGTCGGCAGCTTCCCCAGCCACGACAACGGCAACGTCGCCGCCGGCAACGTGAGCAAGATCGACACCCATACCCTCCTCTACTCCGGCGCCACGACGCGCGTCTACGCCCACTTCCTGCCCTGGTTCTGCAGCACCAGCGACGGCGGCAATCCGCCGCGCTGCAACGGGCACGTGCTGACCGGCTACGACTCGAACGACGCCGCGGAGGTCAAGGCGCAGGTCGACGACATGGTCTCGCGCGGCATGCAGGGAATGGTCATCGACTGGTACGGCCCCTACGCCACGGCCGAGGACGGCGCCACCATGAAGGTGATGGCGGAAGCCCAGTCGCGCAGCCCGCTCTTCGAGTTCGCCATCATGGAGGACAAGGGGGCGGTGTCGAAGTGCGTCGCCAAGACCGGCCACAGCAACACCCAGTGCGCGATCGACGACCTCAACTACGTGGCGGCCCACTACTACCCCTCCCCCGCCTACATGCACCGGAACGGACGGCCGGTGGTCCTCTTCTTCGTCGACACCAGCGTCGCGATCGACTGGAACGCGGTGCGCGCCGGGGTCACCGGCAACCCCCTCTTCGTCTTCGAGGACAACTTCACCCGCACCCAGGCCGACGGCGCCTTCGCCTGGGTCAAGCCGGCGCAGAGGACCGCCTCCTGGACGCAGCCCGACTTCGTCGGCTACCTCGACAACTTCTACGGCAACGCCAGGAGCCACGCCGGCGAGCTCCCCTTCGGCGCCGGCTTCAAGGGCTTCGACGACGTCGACGCCACCTGGGCCCCCAACCCCTACCGCTTCATGGACCAGGGCTGCGGCCAGACCTGGCTCCAATCGATCGCCACGGTGAACGGCCAGTACAGCGCGTCCAACCAGCTCGACAGCCTCCAGCTCGTCACCTGGAACGACTACGACGAGGGGACGGAGATCGAGAGCGGCGTCGACAACTGCCTGGGCATCGCCGCCTCGCTCTCCGGCACCACCCTCTCCTGGACCCTCTCGGGGAGCGGCCAGGAGTCGACCCTCGACCGCTACCGCATCTGGAGCTCGGCCGACGGCCAGAGCCTCACGCTCCGCAAGGAGGTGACAGCGGGCGGCGCGCACTCGGTCGACACCACGACGCTGGGGCTGGGGAGCGACACCACGCTCTACGTCCAGGCGGTCGGCAAGCCCTCGATCCTGAACCAGATGTCGAACGCCGTGGCGACGAGCGGCGGCCCGCCCCCGCGCGGCGTCGCCATCACCACCCCGGCGAACGGCGCCACGGTCAGCTCGCCCATCCACGTCGTCGCCCACGAGACCTCGGGCACCGCGACGGACATGCAGATCTACCTCGACGGCTCCCTCGTCTACGACCAGGCGAGCGTCACCGCGATCGATACCACCGTCGCCGCCGGCGCCGGCTCCCACCACGTCACGGTCAAGGCCTGGTACGCCGACGGCTCGAACCTGCTGTCGGCCGTCGACGTCACGGTGAGCGGCCCGCCGCCGCGCGGCGTCGCCATCACCACGCCGGCGGACGGCGCCTCCGTCACCTCGCCCATCCACGTCGTCGCCAGCGAGACCTCGGGGACGGCGACCGACATGCAGATCTACCTCGACGGCGGCCTCGTCTACGACCAGGCGAACGTCACCGCGATCGACACCACGGTCGCCGCCGGCACCGGCTCCCGCCAGATCGCCGTCAAGGCCTGGTACGCCGACGGCTCGAACGTGCTCTCGATCGTGAACGTTACGGTGACGAGCACGGCGCCGGTCACCATCTCGCAGCCGTCCGACGGCTCCTCGATCACCTCCGAGGTGCACGTGGTGGCGAGCGAGAACACCTCCCGCGCCGCGACCTCGATGCAGATCTACCTCGACAGCACGCTGGTCAACACGACCTACAACGTCGACTCGCTCGACACCTACGTCAACGCCGGCTGCGGGGCCCGCAAGATCACCGTCAAGGCCTGGTACGCCGACGGCACCAACAACTCGACCGCCGTCAACGTCACCGTCATCCGCTCGAACCTGGTGACGGCGCCGGCCGCCGGCGCGACGGTCGCCTCGCCGGTCCACGTGGTCTCCACCTCGTGCTCCGACCACCCCGTCACCGCGACCCAGATCTACCTCGACAACGTCCTCAAGGCCTCGACCTCGACGAGCAGCCTCGACCAGTCGATCGCCATGTCGTCCGGCGCGCACTGCATCGTCGGCAAGGGCTGGGACAGCGCCGGCAACTCGTTCCGCACCACCGACATCTGCTTCACCGTGCCGTGAGGAACCTCACCGCCTCGCCGATCGAAGGGCCGTCCCTGAGGATGCGCAGGTGGCCGAGGCCCTCGACGCGCTGGAGCGTCGCGCCGGGCCAGCGGCCGGCGAGCTCGACGCCCTCCGCGAACGGCATCTCGCGGTCGCCGGCGTCGTGGAGGACGAGGAGCGGCGCCGTCATCCGCGGCGCGAGGTCGGCGGGGGCGAGGCCGTCGAAGCGCAGGTCGAGCCAATCCTCGGCTTCCCGCACCATGCGACCCCAGACCGCGTCCGGCACGCCGACGCCGGCGCGGAAGCGGGCCCAGAAGGAATCGAAGCGCGCCGGCGGGGCGAAGAAGACCGCCCGGCCGGCGGCGAGGCCGCGCGACATGGCATAGGTGCTTCCGGCGGCGCCGAAGGAGTGCGCGACGATGCCGGCGAGGGGCCGGAAGAGCGCCGCCGCGCGCTCGATGCCGGCGGCGAAGTGGACGAGCGACGAGACGCTGCCGCCCGCGGCGCCGTGGCCCGGCA
>DATBQN010000298.1:0-7917 GCA_036560825.1 Thermoanaerobaculia bacterium | reverse complement strand
TGTTTTCCGGGAAAGCTTGGATTCTTCTTGGAAGGAATCGATTCTTCCTGGAAGATCCCGATTTTTCCCAGAAGATCTCGAATCTTCCGAGAAAATCTCGAAGCTTCCTGGAAGATCTCGATTTTCCCGTAGATCTCGCGGGCCCACGAAGGAATCGAGGATCTCCCAAGCCGACTCCGCCCGCGGAGCCGGGCGCGGGCAAACGCGGCGATCGGCTCGGCCGACGGGCTCGAGCCGGCAGAGCCCGCCTCATCCCCTTCGAGATTCCCTTCGAGCCGGCGGGCAAAGATCGCGCGCAACGGTCGGCCGTGCGAAGATCGGCAGCACGTCCGGCGATCGGCGTGGCGCACTATAGCAAGCCGAGCGGCGGGACGACAGCGTTTCGGCGAGGCTCTCTATGACGATGACGCGCCCAGAGGATTTCCGGCTCGCTCAGCTCTCTCCATCCCGCCCGAGCGCGTCCTTCATAGCCAACGTCTGCCGCAACACCGGCAGCACGGCGCGATCTTTCTCCCGGTTGGCGTGCTCCTTGGTCTCAATGACGGCGGCCAGCTCGAGGACGCGAACCGATGAGTCTCCCAGCTCGTAGGAAACGGTCCGCTCGACGAGGTCCCGATAGGTGAGGCCGTCGCCGATGGCGCTGAGGACGTCGAGGGCGCCGAGCTCGGTGCGCAGGAGATGGGTTCGCATCGTCGCAAGCTTTTCGAGGTCCGGCTCGATGTGACGCCCCGCGGGGTCGCGATAGCGCGCCTTGATCTCGCACAGCGCGGCGAGGAGGCGCCCGAGGTTCTCGGAGCTCTTGTCGTAGAGAACGTCGAGATCCAGCGTGAGGATGGGCGCTCCGGCGAGCTGAGCCGCGACGCCGCCGACGACGAAGAAATCGACTCCGTGGCGCAGCAGGACCCGGAGTAACCCGAGGAACCTAACGCTCCTCGGCTCGTCCATGCCGGAGCTCGGCGAGGCCGTCGACCCAGTCCTGCAGCAGCTCGAGGCGCTCGAGGGGGCTCAAGCTGAGCGTCCACTCGATGAGGGTGAGGTCGACGCCGTCGGGCGACTCCGCGGGCGGAGCATGTCGGGGCGTCGTCTCGGGAGGAGCCGGGGCCATGCCCGTCACTATAACAAGCCCGGCCTCGCCGGCCTTGCCCTCACCGTATCCCGCTGCTCGTCCCGAAGGTCACGTCGAGCGTGAGCTTCTTACCGGCCCGGTCGACGACGGCTTTGGTGGTCTCTCCCGACTTCGACTGGCGGAGGACGTACATGAAGTCGTAGATGCTCCGGATGGGCTGGCCGGCGAGCTCGATCAGCAGGTCGCCGCGCTGGATGCCGGCCTTGGCGGCGGCGCCCTCGGGGCGGACGTTGGCGATCAGCACTCCCGGCCGCCCGTCTCCGGCGTAGTCGGGGATGGTGCCGAGCGAGGCGCCGTAGGAGCGCGCGTCGCCCTGCGGCGCGGGGGCGGGGGCGCTCTTGTAGGCGAGGCGGGCGGGGCCGTCCGCCACCTCGCGGGCGAGGTCGGCGACGAGGAGGGCGACGCGCTCGCCGCCGATGGCGTTGACCGTGTCCGCGGTGTCCGACGGCTTGTGGTAGTCCTCGTGAGCGCCGGTGAAAAAATGGAGCACCGGCACGCCGGCGGCGTAGAAGGGGCTGTGGTCGGAGGGGCCGTAGCCGTCGCCCGAGAGCGCGCAGCCCACGAGCTCGCGGGCGCAGGCCGCCGGCACCATCCGCTTCCACTCCTCCGCGGTGTCGGTCCCCAGCACGGTCAGCTTGTCTCCGCGCAGGCGTCCCACCATGTCCATGTTGAGCATGGCGACGAGGTCCGCGATCTTGAGGCGCGCCGGCGGCTTGCGGGTGAAGGCGGTCGAGCCGAGGACGCCCGTCTCCTCGCCCGAGAAGGCGACGAAGACGACGTCGCGCCGGAGCGTCCCGCGCTCGGCGGCGAGCGTCCGCGCCACCTCGAGGAGGGCCGCCGTGCCGGAGGCGTTGTCGTCGGCGCCGTGATGGACCTCGTGCGAGTCCGGGGCCAGCGAGCCGGCGCCGCCGAAGCCGAGGTGATCGTAGTGAGCGCCGACCACGACCGCTCCGGGCAGGCGGTGCGCCGTGCCGGCCCGGAGGCGGCCGACGACGTTCGCCGCCGTCACCGTGCGGCGGGTGAGCCGGACGCGGAGCGCCACGCGATGCTCGCCGCGATTTCCTCCACGCTGCTCTCCGGGCCCGAAGAGGCCTCCGCCGGCGGCGCGGGTGAGGACCGCCACCGGGATGCCCGCGTCGGCGCCCTTTCCGACGGCCGGATCGACGACCGGCCTGGGGAGCGGCGCATCGGCGGGCAACGCCTCGCCGGCGGTTTCCGCCGGCAGGTCCACGATGACGAGCCCGGCGGCGCCGTGCTCGCGCGCCGTGTAGGTCTTGTAGCGGAGGTCGCCGTAGGTCTGCTCGGCGTGGCCCTTGAAGACGCCCTTCGGGGTGAAGCGGCGGACGGCGACGATCTTGCCGCGCACCTCGAGCCCCTTGTAGTCGTCGATCCCCTTCTCGGGCGCGACGATCCCCCATCCCGCGGCGACGACCGGCCCGCGGGCCTCTCCCGAGGAGGAGAACCCGCCCGGCTGGAAGGCGGCGCGGTCGAGCGGCCTGCCGTCGACCTCGACCGCCGTCTCCGGCTCGACCTCCACCGCGACCGGCACGTCGAAGCCCTCGAAGTAGGTGCCGGCGTCGCCGGCAGGCTCGAGCCCCAGGTCCTGGAAGCGATCGCCGAGCCAGCGCTCGGCCGCCGCGAGGCCCGCGGTGCCCACGCCGCGCCCCTCGCGCGCGTCGTCGGCCAGCCAGCGCACGTCGGCGGCGAAGCGGTCCGCCCCGGCGGTCTCAGGCATCTCGGGAGCCGCCGCCGCTGTGGGCGGGCCGCCGCCGTCCTTCCAGCGCGCCACGAAGACGTTCGTCTCGTGCGGCGCGGCGTTGTTGCGATTCGAGGCGAAGGCGAGTCGCGTGCCGTCGGGCGAGAACATGGGGAAGCCGTCGAAGCCGGCGGAGTAGGTGATCCGCTCGAGACCGGTGCCGTCCGTGTTCACCGCCCAGAGCTCGAACTCGCGCCCCGCGGGGTCGCCGTAGTTGGAGGAGAAGATCACCCGCCGGCCGTCGGGGAAGAAGGAGGGGGCGAAGGAGGCGGCGCCGAGGTAGGTGAGCTGGCGCGCCTCGCTGCCGTCGGCGTTGGCGATCCAGATCTCCAGCTTCCCCGGCCGCACCAGGCCGCGCGCCAGGAGCTTCCGGTAGTCGTCGAGCTCGGCGCCCTCGGGCCGCGAGGCGCGCCAGACGATCTGCTTGCAGTCGGGCGAGAAGTAGGCGCCGCCGTCGTAGCCGGGCGCGTTGGTCAGCCGCTTGACGTGGCCGCCGTCGGCGTCCATGCGGTAGAGCTCGAGGTCGCCGTCGCGGTCGGAGGTGAAGACGAGCGAGCCGTCCAGAGGGCAGACGGTGGTCTCGGCGTCGTAGGCGGAGTTGTCGGTGAGGCGCTCGAGGTCCGTCCCATCCGGCTTTGCGGTCCAGATGTCGTAGCTCGGATAGACCGCCCACGTGTAGCCCTGCGAGCGGTCGGCCGGCGGCGGGCAGGCGTCGCCCGCGGCGTGGGTGGAGGAGAAGAGGACGCGGCTGCCGTCGGGGGTGAAGTAGGCGCAGGTCGTCCGCCCCCTGCCCGTCGAGACGAGCGATGGAGCGCCCGTGCCGTCGGCGGGCATGCGGAAGATCTGATCGCAGCCGAAAGGCGGCCGGGTCGACTGGAAGATGAGCTGCCGTCCGTCCGGCGACCAGTACGCCTCGGCGTTCTGGCCGCCGTGGGTGAGCTGGACGACGTCGGCCAGGTGCGTCTCGCGCGGGTCGGCGAGCGGCGCGGCAGCAGGAGACGTGGGGCCCGCGGAGCCGGCGCGGGCGAGCAGCGAAAGGGCGAGCGCGGCGGCGAGCGATCTCATCCAGGAACCTCATCCTCTTGGATACCGGCGGACACTAGCACCGCTGAAGAGAGAGGTGCTCTGGCGAAGGTCGGCTGGGCTCGACGGCGTCCGGTTGGACTCGCGCTCGCCTCGCGGTCTATCCTGGATCCAGTCACGTCTGCGCTCGGCGAGCGGGCTCGCGAAAGGGGAGGGGCGATGAAGTACGTCATGTTCTACGAGGCGGCGCCGGATGGGCTCGCGAAGGCGCCGCTCCACTTCGCGGGGCATCGCGCGCGCCTGGACGAGTTCCACGCCCGTGGCACGCTCCTCCTGGCCGGGCCCCTCCTCGACCCCATGGACGGCGGCGCCATCGGGATCTTCACCACGCGCGAGGCGGCCGAGGAGTTCATCCACGACGACCCCTTCGTCCTCCATGGCGTGGTGGGAAAGTGGACGATCCGCGGCTGGAACGAGGTCTTCGGCTAGGGCCTGCGCCCGGGGCTCAGCGCGACGGGCGCGGCGGCGGGGGCGCCGCGGGCTCCGGCGGCGATGTCGGCGGCGCGGCCTCGGCCGGCTTCGCCTCCGGCGCCGGCGCGAGCGCCGGATCGTAGGCGCGGACGATCTGGGTCTCGCCGTGGAAACGGCGCGAGACGGTGAGCGTCAGGTAGAGGTGCTTGCGGTCGTTGGAGACGACATAGGACTCGGTGCGCGCCGAGCCCTTGTCGGGCTTGACCTCCACCAGGAGAGAGCCATCCTTGTCCCAGGTCGCCTGCATCTGCGCCGGCCCGCCGGGCGCCGTCTCGTCGCGCGCCTTGCTGCCGTCGGCCTTGACGATCCGCGCGCGGCCCTCCGCGTCGGTGATCGTGACCTGAGCGTCCTTCTGGACGATGGTCAGCTTGTCGAGCGACGCGCCCAAGCCCTGGCGCCCCTGGCCCTCGTCGCGGCCCTCGGCCGACCCGCCGCCCGAGCCCCCATCGTCCGGCGGCGTGCCGCCCCGCGACCCTCCGACCCCGCCGCCCCCCCCGACACCGCCGCCGCGGTGGCGGCCCATCCCGCCGCCCATGCCGCCGCCGCGCCGGCCGCCCGGGCTCGCCTGCTTCTGCGCGTCCTTCGTGAGCTGCGCCGTGAGGTCAGGGTTGAGCTCACAGGTCCCCTGCAGGTCCTGGTGCGGAGGCTCGGCGCCCATGGCGGGAAGGCCGGCGAGGAGCACCGTCGCGGCAGCCCACAGGCCGGCCGCTGCGAGCGCTCGCTCGATACGCATCCTGGCTGGATTCATGAGGATCTCCCGGCGGCGCGGGACGGAGAGGGGGGCACGAAGCGGAGAGGTCCCGCCGCAACGACCTAGACGGCGGGCGGGGGAGGGGGGTTACGCGGATTGGAGAGTCGCCCTGAACCGTGCCTGCACGATGGGCAGGCGGTTTCGCGTTGACAAATGGTGCCATTAACGCCACCATTTGGCTGCGGCCGATCGGATCGCGAGGATCGTGAAGGCTCTCTCCGTTCGGCCCCAGGCGGTGACCTTCTCCGAGCTCGCAAAGGTTTGCGAGCATTACTTCGGCCAGGCTCGGCAGAAGGGCACCAGCCACATGATCTTCAAGACGGGGCTGGCGGAAATGCCTTTGGTCAATATCCAGGCCGCCGGCAAAATGGCGAAGCCGTATCAGTGTCGCCAGGTTGCGACTGCCATCGCACTGAAGGCGAAGGAGGAATAGATGGAACCCTGGGAGCGCTACATCTATCGCGTCGAGTGGTCTGAGGAGGATGGAGAGTTCGTCGGTCTCTGCGCCGAGCTGCCGGGCTTGAGCTGGTTGGCGCCCACTCAGAGGGATGCTCTGGCCGGCATCGTGACCGCGGCGCGGGATTCTGTGGAGATCCTCGAGGCGGACGGCGAGCCTGTGCCGGAGCCCCTTTCGACACGCAGGTATAGCGGCATCTTCAAGGTACGGGTGCCGCCTGAGGTGCACAAGAGTCTCGTCCTCGAAGCCGCGGAACAAAACGTCTCGTTGAATCGGATGGTCACTGTGAAGCTGGCGCGTGGACAGCAGGCCATGCCGTCGAAGCGGCCAATCAGGCGAAGTGCGCGCTCGTCGTCGCACCGCAGGCGACAGGTTTAGAGAGCCTCTCCACGAGCGAACATGCCAGAGCCCGGACGCAACGATCCCTGCCCTTGCGGCAGCGGCAAGAAGTACAAGCGGTGCTGCATGGCGCGGCGGGAGGAGGAATCGCGGCAAGGGCGAGACCAGGTCGCCGGGCTCGGCAGGGCCATCGGCTGGCTGTTCGACCACCATGGGCCGGCGGTCGAGGATGCGATCCTGGAGTTCTTCGACCGCGGCCGTGGCGAGGTCGCGAGCTTCTTCGCGGATCTTCCCGCCGGCCTCAAGGAGATGGCCGAGATCAACCTCAACGAGTGGCTGCTCGCCGACGCCGAGATCGTCGTCGACGGCGCGCGGCGGCGGACCGCGGAGCTGGTGCTGGAGGCGGGGCCGCCGCTCGAGGCGGCCGCGCGCTCGCGGGTGGCGGAGCTCGCGCGCTCGCCGCTCCGGCTCTATGAGGTCGAGGAGTGCCGGCCGGGAGAAGGGCTCTTCCTCCGCGACGCTCTGGAGCCAGGCGCGGCCCCCGCGTGGGTCAAGGAGCGGACCGCGTCGCGGACGCTCATCCGGCACGCCGTTTTCGGGGCACGCATCATCCTGGAAGGCGGCGAGCGCGAGCTCTCCGGCGCGATTTACCCCATCCCGCGGGGCGACCTCCTGCGGCTGAAGGATTTCATCCGCGGGCGGCTCCGCGGCCGGCGCGCCACGGACCTCGCCGTCGTCCGCCGCGTCGTCGGCCTGGCCGTCATCTACGCCTGGGTGAACTCGATCTCGCCCAAACCGCTCCCCCGCATCCAGGACGCCGCGAGCGGCGACCCCCTGCTCCTCGTCACCGATCATTACCGGGTGCGCGACTGGGACCGCCTCGCCGCTGCCCTCGAGCGGGAGGGCCGGATTCGAGGGAGCCGCGAGGACGGCTGGGTGCTCCTCGAAAGCGAGCCGACCGACGAGCCGGGGCAGCGGTTCGTTCTCTCGCTCACCCCAGGCTCCGGGGACCGGCTGGAAGCCTTCGCCCGCACCCGGCGGCTGGCCGAGGAAGGAAAGAGCTGGCTCGCCGGCGTGGCGGGCGATCTCCTCATCTTCGTGACGCGGGAGATCGTCGACCCGGTGGGAGCGCTCCGGCACGGGGTGCCGCGGAAGCCAAAGCCGAGAGCGGATTCCGCGAAGGATCGCGACATGCCTCCCGCGGAGCGGACGGAGCTCCTCCGCCAGGTTTTCGAGCATCAATACAGCCATTGGGCCGACGAGCCCATCCCGGCCCTCGGCGGAAAGACGCCGCGCCAGTCCCTGCGCTCGAAGCGCGGCAGGGAGCGGGTGGTCGACCTCCTCCGGCTCTACGAGCACGAGGAGGAGAAGAACGCGAAGGAGGAAGGACGCGAGCCGGTGCGCTTCGACTTCCTCTGGGAGGCGCTACGCCTCGACCGCGAGCGGCCCTTCGCCGCCCGAGCGAAGGACGGCGATCAGCGGGATCTCTTCCAGCCCTGACGGCCGCTTCCTCACACGAACAGCCGGTCCACCGGGACGGCCCAGAGGTTGGGGGCGAGGCGTTGGAGCGCCGATCCCTGATAGACCACGAGGCCGCCTCGCCAGGCGTCGCCCAGCGCCTTGCCGACCTCCGCGAGCCCGCGCCAGTCGGCCGGCCCCAGGCGGGCGGCGGACTTCGACTCGAAGCCCCAGACTCCGTGCGTCGTCGTCGCGAGCAGGTCCACCTCGAGCCCCGAGCGGGTGCGGTAGACGGCGAGGTCGACCGGCAGCCCGCCGGTCTTCACCCATTTCCAGATCTCGGTGACGACCAGCGTCTCGAGCATCGGTCCGGTGACCCGCCCCTGATAACGGGTGAGGTGCCGCCAGAGCCCGAGGTCGAGCCAGTAGACCTTGGGCGCCTTGATCACGGTGCTGGTGAGGTTGGCGGCGTAGGG
>DATBQN010000297.1:0-4707 GCA_036560825.1 Thermoanaerobaculia bacterium | reverse complement strand
GGTCACCTACACCATCACGGCAAGCAACGCCGGCCCCAGCAACGCCACCGGCGCCACCGTGGCCGACACCTTCCCGGCCTCGCTCACCTGCACCTGGACCTGTGCCGGCGCGGGCGGCGGCACCTGCACGGCGTCCGGCTCGGGCAACATCAACAATACGGTCAACCTGCCGAGCGGCGGCAGCGTGACCTACACCGCGAGTTGCACCCTCTCGAACGCGGCGACCGGCACGCTGAGCAACACGGCGACGGTGACGGCGCCCGCCGGAGTCACCGATCCAACCCCGGGCAACAACTCGGCGACCGATAGCGACACCATCACCGCTGCGCCCGGAGCGTCGGTCTCGGGCACCAAGACGGCCGCCGGTACCTTTACCGTCGGCAGCACCATCACCTACACGGTGACGCTGACCAACAACGGCACCGGAGCCCAGGGCGACAATCCTGGCAACGAATTCACCGACGTCCTGCCTGCCACTCTGGCGCTGGTTTCCGCCACGGCGTCGAGCGGCACCGCGGTGGCGACCACCGGCACCAACACGGTCACCTGGAACGGCGCCATCCCGGCCAGCGGCACGGTGACGATCACCATCACCGCCACCATCCTGCCCGCCGCCGCCGGCATGACGGTCTCGAACCAGGGGACCATCGCCTTCGACGGCGACGGCAACGGCACCAACGAGTCGATGGCGAAGACCGACGATCCCGCGGTGAGCGGCGCCGCCGACCCGACGACCTTCGCGGTGGCCGCGCCGCTGAGCGCCATCCCGACCCTCTCGACCTTCGGCCTGCTCGCGCTCGCCCTGATCCTCTCGGGGCTGGCCGTCGCCTGGCTGAGGCGCCGCGATCCCGCCTGACGAATGTCGAAAGCCGCTGTGAGGAGGGGCGACCTTGACCGGTCGCCCCTCCCGCCGGCTTCATGCCGTCAGGCCTCGACGCTCAAATCGTTGGAGGAACCGGCCGCGACCGCAGCTCAGCGAGGCGGGGCGGTCATGCATGTTTCTGGCGGCTTTAGGAGGAAGCCGCCGGGGTGGGCTCACACGGCTACGACCTCGACGAGATCGCCGATGGCGCGGAAGTCGTCCGGGTTGCGAGTGTAGAGCGGCAGGCCGGCGGCGCAAGCGGCTGCTGCAAGGAGGAGGTCGATGGCACGCGCCCCCCTCGCCTTGCGTCCCGCGGCTACCACGGCGGAATAAACCCTCCCGTAAGCGCGTGCCGCCTCGGCGTCGAACGGCAGAGGATCGAAGGCGGCTTCCGCGCGCTGGAGCCGGTCCTGGCGGCGCGCCCGCTCGTCGGGGTCGGATGTGGCGTGCGGACCGGAGGCAAGCTCGGCCATCGTGATTGCGCTTATGGCAACCTCGGTCGGAAGTCGTGAAGGCTCGATGTGCTCGAGATCGATGACCACCGAGGTGTCGAGGATCCCGCGAGCGGGCTGCCGGTCAGGCATGGGGTAACGTGTCTTGGCCAGCCCACGCATCGACATCGGCACGGAAGCGGCCAGGGTCGATGGCTGGCGCATTCCTGAAGATGGCAACGACTGCCTCCGCCGTCACGAATCGGTAGCGCCGCAGGGGAGTGAGCTCGGCTACCGGCACGCCGTTGCGAGTGACGACGAAGGATTCTCCCTGGTCGAGCCGGCGCATGATCTCGCCGCTGTCGTTGCGGAGCTCGCGTTGGGTGATGGATTCAGCCATGCTGGAACGGTAGCACATCGTGCTACGGCTGTCGACGGCTCTGGGGCGCATCCGGCAGTCCTCGACGCTCAAACCGTAGGAAGAACCGGCCGCGGCGCCTCGGCCCCGGCCACCAGCTCGACCACCTCGCCGGCGGTCTTCGCGGCGGCGAGGCCGGCGCGGAAGCGGTCGTCGCGGAAGAGACGGGCGGCGGTCGCGAGGAGCTGGAGGCCGGTCTCGGGGCGCGTCTCGGGGATGAGCAGGAGGAAGACCGCCTCGATCGGCTGGCTGCCGCGACCACCCCGTCCGGCCTGACCGTTGATCACGCCGGCGCGCGGCACGCCGAGCGCGACGCGCGGCTCGGCCAGCCCGACGACGCGGACGTGCGGCAGGGCGACCCCTTCTTCGAGGAAAGTCGAGCCGTCGCGCTCGCGGAGCTCGAGGCCGCGGAGCACCCCCTCGGCGTCGAGCGCAGGCGCGCCGCCCGGGGCGGCGACCCCCGCGGCCGCCGCGGCGACCAGGCGCCGGAAGAGGGCGTCCTTCGCCACCGGCTCGGGGAAGAAGACGACGGACTGTGGCGACAGCAGGTCGGCGAGGCGCGGCGAGGCGGCCGGTCCCGCCGGCTTCGGGGGAGCGGGCCGCGCCTCCGGCGCCGGCTCGGTTGGCTCGCTCGCTTCGGGAAGCTGTAGGCCGCGCTCGGCCACCTCGGCGCGCGGGTCGACGACGATGACGGCGAGGCCCTCGGCGCGGGCGATCAGCTCGTCGAGCGGGACGCCGGGCGCCAGCCGGACGAGGCCGAGGCTCCTGCCGAGGCGGCGCCAGGCGGGGGTGCGCAGCATGCCGGGGCGCGGACGGCCGATCACCAGGTTGCCCACCCGGTACTCGCGCGCGAAGCGCAGGATGGTGTCGACGACGTCCTCGCCCTTGAAGGTGAAGACCATGGCGCCCAGCCGGCGGGCGAGGTCGAGGGTCTCGGCGAGGGCGCGGCGGGTCGCCTCGTCGAGGCGGCCGGGCTCCTCGTCCGGCGTCTCGACGTGGAGGGCGTACCAGGTGCGGTCGAGCCGGCCGGCGAGCCGCGAGGCGTAGCGCAGGAGCGCCTCGGCGTCGGCCCCCCTGGAGGCCAGGCAGACGGCGACCTGGTCCGGCGCCTGGACGCCCGCGTCCCCCGCCGTCCCCGCCGCCAGCCGCCCGCGGCGCTCGATCACCGAGGCCGCCTCGCGGAGCGCCAGCTCGCGGAGCTGCTCGAGGTTCCCCTTGCGGAAGAAGCTCTTGAGCGCCTGGGCGGCGCGCTCGGGGGTGTAGACCTTGCCCTCCTCGAGCCGGCGCTGCAGGTCCTCGGTCGCCAGGTCGACGCTCACGATCTGGTCGGCCTCGGCGAGCACCCAGTCGGGCACCCGCTCCTTGACCTTGACCCCGATCAGGCGCTCGACGGTGTCGTAGAGGCTCTCCAGGTGCTGGACGTTGACGGTGGTGAGCACGTGGATGCCCGCCGCCAGCACCTCCTGCACGTCCTGGTAGCGCTTGGCGTTGGCGCTGCCGGGAACGTTGGTGTGGGCGAGCTCGTCGATCAGCACCACCTCCGGCCGCCGGGCGAGGACGGCCGCGAGGTCCATCTCCTGGAGGCGCACGCCGCGATAGGCGACCTCGCGCGGCGGCAGCACCTCGAGCCCGAGGAGGAGGGACGCGGTGTCGGCGCGGCCGTGGGTCTCGACGAAGCCGACGGCGACGTCGATGCCCTGGGCCCTCAGGCGCTGGCCCTCGACCAGCATCTGGTAGGTCTTGCCGACGCCGGGGCCGTAGCCCAGGTAGACCTTGAGCCGGCCGCGCCGCGAGCGGTGGATGAGCCGGAGGAAGCTCTCCGGGTTCGGCTCGGGACGGGGCGGGGTCGGCTGCACGGCTAGCCTGGCGGCGGCGCCGGAGGCTGCGGGCCCGCGAGGGCGAGGTTGAGCTCGAGGACGTTCACCCGCGGCTCGCCCAGGAACCCCCACTGGCGCCCCTCCGTCGCGCGCCGCACCAGGTCGCGCACAGCCGCCTCTGGCATGCCGCGCTCGCGGGCCACGCGCCGTACCTGGAAGTCTGCCGCGGCGGGCGTGATGTGGGGGTCGAGCCCCGAGCCCGACGCCGTAACGAGATCGGCCGGGACTGGACGGGCAGCCGAGCCGCCCGAGTCCTTGACCGACGCCGCCACGCGATCCGCCAGCGCCCGGCTGGTCGGGCCGAGGTTGCTGCCGCCCGAGGCCGTCGCGTCGTAGCCGCTGCCGGCGGCGGACGGACGGCCGTGGAAGAAGCCGGGGCCGGAGAACTGCTGGCCGATGAGCCGCGAGCCGATCACCCGCCCGTGGTCGACGATGAGACTGCCCCGCGCCTGCGCGGGGAAGAGGACGAGCGCGAGGCCGGTCACCACCAGCGGGTAGACGAGCCCCAGGAGCACGGTGAGGACGAGCGTCACGAGGACGGCGGGGACGAGCTGCTTGGTGAAGGTCATGTCGTCTTGCTCCGCTGGAGGAACTCATTATCCCATCGTCATTCTTAGCGCAGCCTTTCCACCCCCAGATCCTTCGCTGCGCTCAGGATGACAATGGATAGGGCTTCGTACCACTTATGCCATGTCATCCTGAGCGAAGCGAAGGATCTGGGGGTGGGGCTTCCCATCACGCCAGCCCCAGCGCCGTCACCGCGAGGTCGATGAGCTTGATCCCCACGAAGGGGATGGTCACCCCGCCGAGCCCGTACACCAGGAGGTTGCGGCGCAGCACCGACGCGGCGCCCAGCGGCCGGTACTTGATGCCGTGGAGGGCGAGCGGGATGAGCGCCACGATGATCAAGGCGTTGAAGATGACCGCCGAGAGAATGGCCGATTCCGGGGTCGCGAGACGCATGACGTTCAGCGCCGCGAGGGGGCCGTGGAGACCACCGGGCGCGCGGCCCGGGGCCGGGCCGGCGAGGGCGTAGAGGGCGGCGAAGATCGCCGGGATGATGGCGAAGTACTTGGCGACGTCGTTGGCGATCGAGAAGGTGGTGAGGGCGCCGCGGGT
>DATBQN010000296.1:0-7499 GCA_036560825.1 Thermoanaerobaculia bacterium | reverse complement strand
TTCGACGGCCAGTCGACCGCGGCGACAGCGGCGTAGGCGCGGTCGAGCGCCCCGGCGAGGTCCGGGCCGGTGGCGCAGACGTCGAGGACGCGCCCGCCGGCGCTCACCACCTCGGCGCCGGCGCGCGCCGTGCCGGCCTGGAAGATCTGGACGCCGGGGAGGGCCGCGGCGCGGTCGAGACCGCGGATCGCCTCGCCCTGGACCGGCTTCCCGGGGTATCCCGAGCCGGCCAAAACGACACACGCGGCCGCCTCGTCCCGGAACCGCAGGCGCGCGGCGTCGAACTTTCCCGCGGCCCCGGCGGCAAGGACGGCGGCGAGGTCGTCCTCCAGACGGAGGAGGAGCACCTGGGCCTCCGGGTCGCCGAAGCGGGCGTTGAACTCGAGCACCTTCGGGCCCTCGGCGGTGAGCATGAGGCCGGCGTAGAGGACGCCCACGAACGGCCGGCCCTCGGCGGCCATGCCGTCGATCACCGGCTGGCAGATCCGTTCCAGGAACCCCTCGGTATCGCCCTCCGGCAGCACGGCGGCCGGGCTGTGGCTCCCCATGCCGCCGGTGTTGGGACCGCTGTCGCCCTCGCCGATCCGCTTGTAGTCCTTCGCCGTCGCCAGGGGGAGGAGCCGCTCGCCGTCGGAGAGCGCCATGAAGGAGACCTCCTCGCCCACGAGACAGGCCTCGACGACGGCGCGCTCCCCCGCCGCGCCGAAGCGCCGCTCCTCGAAGAGGGCGGTGATCGCCTCGCCGAGCTCGGCCTCGTCGCCGGCCACGAACACGCCCTTGCCGGCGGCCAGGCCGTCGGCCTTGAGCACCACGGGGAATCCGAAGCGGCGGGCCTCCGAGCGCGCCTCCGCGGCGTCCCGCACGAGGGCGAACGGGGCGGTCGGGATGCCCTGGCGCACCATCAGCTCCTTGGCGAAGACCTTGCTCCCTTCGAGCTCGGCCGCCGCCCGGCTCGGCCCGAAGACCGGCAGGCCGCGCCGCGCGAGCTCGTCGGCGAGCCCGAGCGTCAACGGCAGCTCGGGGCCGACGACGGTCAAGTCGATGCGCTCGGACGCGGCGAAGTCGGCCAGGCGCCGGACGTCGTCGGCCGGGATCGGCACCGGGGTGGCGAGAGGGGCGGTCCCCGGGTTGCCGGGGGCGCAGTAGAGCCGGGGAGCGAGCGGGCTCTGGGCCAGCTTCCAACAGAGCGCGTGCTCGCGCCCGCCGGCGCCGACGACGAGGATTTTCACGCCGTGTTCTCGGCCGCGGTGAGCGCGGTCACCGCCATGACGTCGAGGATGTCGTCGACCGAGCAGCCCCGCGAGAGGTCGTTGATCGGCCGCGCGAGGCCCTGGAGGAGCGGTCCCACCGCCCGCGCCCCGGCGAGCCGCTCGGTGAGCTTGTAGCCGATGTTGCCGGCGTCGAGGTCGGGAAAGACGAGGACGTTGGCGTTCCCGGCGACGGGGCTCCCCGGAGCCTTGCGGCGCGCCACCTCGGGGACCAGCGCGGCGTCGGCCTGGAGCTCGCCGTCGAAGGCGAAGGCGACCCCGCGCTCGGCGAGGTGGGCGAGCGCCCCGCGCACCCGCTCGACCCGCGGGTGCGAGGCGCTCCCCTTGGTCGAGAAGGAGAGCAGGGCGACCCGCGGCTCCTCGTCGAGGAGAGCGCGACAGGAGGCCGCCGCGGCCTCGGCGATGTCGGCGAGCTCCTCGGACGTGGGCTCCGGCACCACGCCGCAGTCGCTGTAGATGAGGGCCCGGCCGTCCGGCAGGACCATGAGGAAGCAGGAGGAGACGACCTTGAGGCCGGCGCGCGGACCAACCATGCGAAGGGCGGCGCGAAGGGTGTCGGCGGTCGTCGACGTCGCCCCCATGACGGCGCCGTCGGCGCGCCCGGTGGCGACCATCAGGGCGGCGAAGTAGAGCGGATCGCGGACCAGGACCTCGGCGTCGCGCGGGCCGTAACCGCGCGGCCGCAGGCGCTCGGCGAGGAGCGCGGTGAGCGCCGGGAGGTCGGGGGCGTCCGCCGGCTGCACGACCGGGACGGAGACCGTCACGCCGGCGCTCTCGGCCGCCGCCATCACCGCCTCCGGCCGGCCGACGAGGAGCGGCCGGCACAGCCCCGAAGCCGCCGCCCGCTCGGCCGCCGCCACCACCCGCGGGTCCCCCCCCTCGGCGAGCACCACCCTGGCGTTGACGTGCGAAGCCCGCTCGCGCAGCCGGGCGAGGAGGTCGGAGGGCACCTACCCCTTGAGCACCATCGCGCCGGTCGGCTGGGGGACGCCGCCCGAGGGCTCGATGGTGACCGCCCAGGCCTGGATCTGGGCGATCGGCGGGACGTTCGCGACCGGCACGGCGGCGGCGCCCTTGTCGTCGACGGCGAAGGTTCCCGCGGGGACGGGCTTGCCGGCGGCGATGTACCAGAGCTCGTAGGTCTTGCCGCTCGGCAGCGCCGGCAGGTTGGCGGCGACGAAGATGGCGCGCTTCGAGCTCGGATCGACGAAGGTGTGGCCCTTGGCGCCCGGCGCGTCCTTGAGGCCGGCGAGGGTCACCGGCTGCATCCCCGGCGAGGAGATGATCGCCATCGCCTGCGCCATGCGCTCGTTGGCGGACTGCGCGCTCGCGAGCTGGCTGGCGAGAGCGGCCGCCTGCCGGGCGGTCTGGTCGCGGTCGGAGCGCACGCGCTCGAGCTCGGCCTGAAGCGAGCGGATCTCGCCGGAGAGCGAGGTGCGGGTGGAGATCCCCCACACCAGGAGGAGGAGCGCCGCCGCCGCGGCGAGCCAGCTCCAGGCCGGGGCGCGGCGGCGGGCCGGCGCGGACAGCGGAGCCGCGGGCTGGCCTGGCTCGCCGATCTCGCGCAGGAGGCGCGCGCGGGTGGTGTCGGCGGGAACGACCGGCGGCTCCGAGATGGCCAGGGCCTCGACGTCGTCCGCCAGCTCCGCCAGGCGGCGCTCGCACTCCGCGCAGCCCGTGGCGAGGTGCTCCTCGACGGCGCGCAGGTCCTCGCCGTCCAACGCCCCCAGAGCGTAGATGGCGAGGAGCTCCTCGATCAGCGGTGTGTGTTCGCTCGCCATGTCAGGAGCTCAGCACCTGGCGGAGTTTCGACATCCCCAGGTGGATCCGTGATTTGACCGTGCCGAGCGGCGCGTCGAGCCGGCTCGCGATCTGCGTCTGGGTGAGTCCCTCGAAGAAGGCCAGCTCGATGCAGCGGCGCTGCTCGGGCGGCAAGAGGCCGAGCGCCGAGCTGACCCGCGCGCGGGTCTCGCTCGCCTCGAGCCCCTGGGTTCCGATCGGATGCTCCTCGTGCGCCGCGGTCTCGGCCGATAGCTCGGTCTCGCGGCGCTGCCGCGCCTCGCGCGAGCGCAGGTGGTCGAGGGCGCGCGAGCGGGCGACGACCAGGATCCAGCCGCGCGGCGTCGACCGCCCGGCCTCGTAGCGGCCCGCCTGCCGCCATACCTGGAGGAAGACCTCCTGGAGGATCTCCTCGGCCTCGCTGCGGCGGCCGAGGATGCGGACGAGGAGGCCGAGGACGATCGGCGAGTGGCGGTCGAACAGGCGCGCGAACGCCTCCCGGTCGCCCGCCGCGACCCGACCCAGGAGGTAGACGTCCTCGTGCGAGTTGGGATCCATAGACCGCGAGCCGCGGGCCGCTCCGGACCACCCGGCGGATCGCCTTCCGGCGTCGCCGCCCGGCATCAACGAGCCGGGAGGTCGAAGGTCAGAGAAGCCCACAGACTTTCCCAGTCTACCCCGGTTTCCTGGGGAGCCGAAATCATGTGCACGGTCTCGATCAACCAGAAACCCGCCTCCGGCAGGCGGAGAGCCACCCGGCCGTCGCGACCCGTGCGGGCGGCGATGCGGTCGGGCGCCGTCTTGTCGGCGTGGTGGAAGTCGAGGGCGAAGACCATGGCGCCGGCGAGCGGCTTGCCGCGGTAGAGCAGGCGGACCGGGAGCTCGCCGCCGGGAGCGAGCTGGTACGGGTCCCTCTCGGGGACGAGCTCGAGCTCGAGCCCGACCGGCCGGTCGAAGCCCGCGTCCGAGCCGGCGCCAGGCCCGGCGCCGGACCAGATCAGCGACTTGGCGGCGCGCGAGTAGACCTCGGTCGAGGGCTTGGAGCTCTCCCCCCGGCTCTTGCGGAGCGCCGAGATCGACTCCAGCCCCTCGAGCGTCAGGTAATCCTCGAACTTCGCGGCCGGGAGGTCGACCCGCTCGCGGCGGCTGCGGTAGACGATCTGGTAGAGGCCTGAGCCGGGCACCGCGGCAAAGCCGGCGGGCTCGGCAGCCGAGGGGCCGAGGATCGGGCTCTCGGCGGCGGCGCCGACGAGGGCGAAGCGCTCGATCTTCGTGGGATCGCGCGGCACCGGGTCGCCGCGCAGGCGCTCGCCGACCCGCAGGCGCACGGCGAGCGGACCACCCGGAGCGGGATGAAAGGTCGACGGGACGATCCAGAAATCGTGGGCTTCGGCGCACGGAGCGGCCCCCAGGCAGAAAGCCAGTCCGGCGATCACGACGGCGAGGGCGGTGCCCGCGGAGCGATGTCGGCGGAGGGGGCTCATGTTGGTCGCGCTCGAGGAGTCGTTCTGATGGAGGTGTCCGGAAGGAAACGACGGGCGGGCGGAGCGCTCGCGCGCCCCGCCCACCATGCCATCTACGGGGTTTCGCCGTTGGGCCCGTTGGGAGAGCCCGGGATGGGGTCCTTGAGGTACGGGAAGGCGTTGTCGAACTGGGAGACGTCGTTCAACGTCCCGTCGGTGAACGGCAGGGCGCCGGACGGCGCGTCCGCCGCGGTGCAGCCGACGGCGCTCGGCACCGCGTGGCAGAGGACGCCCATCGCCACCCGCAGCTCGATGTCGACGACGTCGTCGCCCGGACGGCGGCCGTTGGGGAAGCCGGCGTTGTCGCCGCCGAGGACGCCGAGGTTGTTCTGCGAAGCCGCCACGGTCGGCGCGATCGAGGTGTTCAGGCGCAGCTCCTCGGACGGCCCGCCGAGCTGGTTGACCCCCTTGACGCCGGTGAGGAACGCGGCGACGAGGTCGGTGCGCGGGAAGTTGGTCGGCGCTCTGACGCCGGCGCCGCCGAAGAGGATCTCGAGGATCGCCGGCAGGGTCGGGTTGGTGACGTAGTCGGCGAACTGCCCATCGTCCTTCGGCCGGCTGTTGTTGAACTTGTTCTTGTCTTTGAGGCCGATGACGACCTCGTTGACCAGCGGGGCGCCCAGGCGCGAGACCTGCACCATGTCGCCGCCGACGTCGGCGAGCTGGATGCCCGGCGCGTCGCGAAGCACCTTGTTGCGCGGCAGTGAAGCGGTCGTCCAGGCGCCGATCACCGGGTTGCTGCCTGCGGTCAGGCACGAGGCCGGCACCTCGAGGACGAACGAGGTGACGTTCTTGTCGGCGAGGATGTTGGGCTCGACGTCGCGCGGCCCGAGCGGGTTCGCGATGTTGACGAGGTCGAAGATCTCGCCCAGGTTGACCGCGAAGCCGTCGTGCCGCTGGCCGACGAAGACGCGCCCGGTGGCGGTGCCGCAGCCCGGGATGGTGATCGGGTACATGAACTGTTGCGCGTACGAATGATAGTTCGGGATCGACGCCTGGCCGATGTTGTCGACCGGCTTGCCGAAGCGGGTGCTGCCCGTCTGGGCGTTGTGGAGGAACTGGCCGGCGAACACGCCCTTGCCGTCGACCGGGCCGCGCAGCAGCGTCACCTGGTAGGACTCGGCGCGGTTGAGCGTGGCCGAATGGTTGTCCTGGATGGGACCCACGTTGAGCAGCGGCACCGAGACGTTCTTGCCGCCGACGGGGAGCTGGATGTCGTTGAACTGCTGGACGACCTTGAACTGGAAGGTCAGGTCCTCGACGCCGTCGCCGTTCTGATCGATGTGGATGCGATAGACCGCATCGGGATCGAGGGCGAAGAAGTTGGGGCCGCCGTAGGCATCCTGGAGCGGCAGGTAGTTGGCGATGAAGGTGACGTACCCGCCGCGGCCCGGCTCGTAGCTGTTGAACATGTAGAAGTCGGTGCCGTCCACTTTCGGCATCCCGGCGATCGCCGGCGCCTCGCGGTGGCTCGACGCCAGGACGGGTGCGGCCGTCGCGATGAGCGTCGCGGCGCCCAGGAGGAGGCCTGCAGACACACTTCCTCTTCTCATACGCATCTCTTTTTCCCTTTCCTCCAGCAGGTTGTTGATTCGAGCTGCTTCAGCTTGTTCGCTCAGTGCCTCACTGCACACTACGGAGCGGGAGGTTCGACGGATGAGGAAGGAAGGCGCGGCGCCGGCCCGCGCGAAGGGTCGGCGCCGGTGGAGCGGAAGGAGAAAACCTAGTGGGCCATGGCCCCGGCCTGCACGACGCCGCAGGCCAGACGGCCGCCGGCGTTGCCGGTCGGCTGCGTCTTGCAGTCGTCCTCGGCGGCGTGCAGCACGACCGCCTTGCCGATCACCGAGTCGGCGCCGGAGACGGAGACGCCGGAGAGGACGACGTCGAGGTGCCCCTTGCCGTCGCTCCCCACGGTGATGTTGCCCAGATCGCCCGCGTGGCGCGGCTCGACCGGCATGCAGGCGTGTCCGGCGTGGCCCGGGTTCCAATGGCCGCCGGCCGACTTGTAGTCGGGCGGCGTGCAGACGCCGGTCTCATGGAGGTGGAAGCCGTGCTTGCCGGGGGGGACTCCCGAGACTTCGGCCACCACGTGCACGCCCGAGCCCTCCTGGGTGAAGTGGACGGCGCCGCTCACCTTGGGATCGGCGGACTGCAGCGTGGCCTCGGCCGAGCCCATCGCGGCCATCGCGGGCGCCGCGGCATGGGCGTTCGTCATGGGCAGCGCGGCCAGCGCGAAGCTGGCGGCGAGCGCAAGGCAGATGCTCATACGGTTCATGGTCTCTCCTCCTTGAGGTTGGGAAAGAGCGGAAACGAGATCATCGCGAAGGGTGGCCCGTCACGGCCGTTCCGCCCGTCGCGGCCTGCGCGGGTTTCGGCAGCGCGGTGATCTCCAGCCGCACGTCGGCGAGCGAGCGGGAGATCTGGATGACCACCGGCGTCGCCGCGGGATCGGTGGCGAGCCAGAGGTCGACCTTGCCTTTCCAATGCCGGCCTTCGCCGGTGTCGATGCCGCGAATCGAAAAGTGACGGGTATCGACGGAGCCGGCGGGCAGCGTGCGCCGCTCCTGCCCGCGCGGCATGATCAGCACCGGATAGACCTTGTCGTCCGACCAGATCTCGAGCCGCCGCGACTTCTCGGGCGGGTTGTTGCGGATCGAGTAGATGGCGGAGACGATGTCGATCACCCCCTGCTGGGAGATCTCCTGGCTCTCCGATTTCGAGCGGCCGCGCCAGGTGTAGGAGCTCCAGGCGCGGATCGGCTGCAGGTGCGCCGGGTCGATCTCGGCGCCGTACTTGAAGTAGTCGCCGCCGCTCTCCGGCGAGGTGATCATCAGCTCGCTCGTCAGATGGCCGTTGGGATCGGTCTTGAAGGTGAGCTGACCCTGCCCGTGGTTGGGCAGGAAGAGGCCGGCGATCGCGCCCACGAAGT
>DATBQN010000295.1:0-3732 GCA_036560825.1 Thermoanaerobaculia bacterium | reverse complement strand
GAGGACGAAGTGCGGCACGCCGACGAGGACGGACCAGCCGGTCCAGAAGCCGCCGCCGGCCTCGACCGTCCGCTCGCGCGGCGCCGGCGGCGCCGGGAGCTCGAGGGCGACCGCGCCGCCGTCCTCCCGGCGGGCGTCGACCGCCGCCGCCGCGGTCTCGATCCGCACCCGGTCGCCGGCCCAGCCGAGATGGAAGGCGAGCTGCGCGGCGCAGCGCGTGCCGTTCAGGCAAAGGTCGGCAGGGCGGCCGTCGGCGTTCCAGTAGTCCATGGCGACGGCGCCGTCGCGCCGGCGAAGGACGAAGAGGCCGTCGGCTCCCAGCGAGATGCCGCGCCGGCACCAGGCGCGGATCTGCTCGGGCGCGGGCGGCAGGTCGGGCTCGGCCAGGGCGATGAAGTCGTTGCCGCTCCCGGAGAGCTTGTAGAAGGCGGTCACTGGGCCTTGGTCTGGGCTTCCCCGGGCGCGCTCTCGTTGCCCGACTTGTCGACCGCGGTCACCCGATAGGTGTAGGTCGCGCCGGGGGTGACCGAGGTGTCGACGTGCTGCACGTCGGGGATCGGCGCGGGGGTGAGCTTCTGGAACTCGCCCGCGGCGCCCTGGCGGCGGTAGACCAGATAGCCTCCGATGTCGGGCGCCGCCGAGGCGCGCCAGACGATGCGTATCCGGCCCGACTCGGCGAGGGCGACCACCTCGGTGGGCACCGGCGGCGGGAAGCGATCGACGTACTTGATCTCGGCCTCCCCCTGGAACGTGCTCTCGCGCAGCGGGTTGGGAAAGGCGATCGCGGCGACGCTGTAGATGTAGCTCTCGCCGAAGCGGGCGGTGGTGTCGACGGTCGAGCGGGCGTCGGGAAGCGCGGCGCGCACGGGAGGGCCGAACGTCTTCGCGGTCGCGTCGCGGCGATAGACGTTGAAGCCGAGGATCTTGAGACGGCCGGCGGCGATCGCTGCCGCGGTCGACGCTGCGGTCGGTGGGCCCGCGGGAGCCGGGACGGGCGGCGCGGTGGGATAGGTCCACGAGACCTCGATGCCGTCGGCCTTGCCGGTCACCTTGATCTCGGTCGGCGACGAGGGCGGCGCCTTGGGGAGGAGAGCGGTCTGGTTCGAGACCGCCGAGCGGTCGCCCTTGGGACCCGTCGTGCGGACGGCGTAGTAATGGACCAGATCCCCCGTGGGCACCGCGGCCGTCCCGGCGACGGCGGTCTTCGAGGCGGCGGAGCCGGTCGCCGGCTTGGTGCTCGCCGAGGTTTTCTTGGGCTCGGCCGCCGGCGCCTTCTGGCTGCCGGTGGTCGTCGAGACACCCGGTTTGGCGCCGGTGGCCGGAGCCGTAGCGGTCGCCGCCGTCGCCGGGGGCTCGATGGCGCCGGGCTCCGGCAGCGGCCCCTCCAGGGGGAGGGTGACGACCACCTTGTCGCCGAACACCGCGGCCGTCACCTCGGCACCCTGGAGCTTGAGCTTGACCTTCGCCTTGCCCTCGAGCTCCCGCGGGTCGACGGGCGGGAAGCCGCCGGGCAGGTTCGCCGCCGGCGGCGGCACCGAGGCCGCGCCCACCGCGGGGGTGGTGATGGCGCCCGGAGAGGCGAGAGAGCTCGCCGGCTTGGTCGCCGGGCTGGTCGGCGCCGCCGGCGTCGTGCCGGCCGGGGGGGCGGCGGCCGAGGGAGCCGGCGCGACGGGGGAAGCCGGAGATCCGGCCGGCGGCGCCGTGGCGGGAGCGGGCTTCGCGGGGGGCGCCGGGGCCGTCGCCGCGGGCGGCGGCGGTTCCGGCGGAGGAGCCTGGCGATCCATCTCCAGGACCTCGATCGCCGAGACGCCGTCGAGGACGCCGCCGGCAGGCGTCGTCTTCGGGAAGGTGAAGGTCAAGAGGACGTTGGTGCCGCGCTGCACGGCCGCCAGGTCCTTGGTCGGCGCCGGCACGTAGCGCAGCGGCGGCAGCGGCGGCCCCTTCTTGCCGCAGGCGGTCACCGCCAGCGCGATGGCGAGGGCGGCAGCGAGGGCGAAGGTGGAGGCTGCGGCGGTGAGGTGCGGCGCCCTGTCCCTAGAGGACATAGCGCGAGAGGTCCTGGTCCTGGACGATCCCCTGCAGGGTGCGCCGGACGTACTCCGCGTCCACCTTGACCCCCACCCCGGCCATCTCCGGCGCGTCGAAGGAGACCTCGTCGAGCAGGCGCTCCATGAGCGTCGAGAGGCGCCGGGCGCCGATGTTCTCGGTCGACGAGTTGACCTCGACCGCGAGGCGGGCGAGCTCGGCGACGGCGTCGGCGGTGAACTCGACGGCGACCCCCTCGGTCGAGAGGAGGGCCGAGTACTGCTTGGTGAGCGCCGTCTCCGGCTCGGTCAGGATGCGCACGAAGTCCTGCTCGGTGAGCGCCTCGAGCTCGACGCGGATGGGGAAGCGCCCCTGGAGCTCGGGGATCAGGTCCGAGGGCTTGCTGACGTGGAAGGCGCCGGCGGCGATGAAGAGGATGTGGTCGGTCTTCACCAGGCCGTACTTGCTCGAGACGTTGGTGCCCTCGACGATCGGCAGCAGATCGCGCTGCACGCCCTCGCGCGAGACGTCCGGCCCGCGGTTCCCTTCGCGGCCGGCGATCTTGTCGATCTCGTCGAGGAAGATCATGCCGCCCTCCTCCACCCGGTGCCGCGCCTCGCGCGCCACCTGGGCGCGGTCGATGAGCTTCTCGGCCTCCTGTTGGATGAGAATCTCTCGCGCCTCGGTGACCCGCACCTGCTGCTTCTTCTTGCGCCCGAAGAGGCCCGGCAGCATGTCCTTGATGTTGATGCCGACCTCCTCCACCCCCTGCGGCGTGAACATCTCGAGGCTCGGATAGGAGGACTCGTCGACCTCGATCTCGACCATGCGGTTGTCGAGGGCGCCCGAGCGCAGCTTGTCGCGGAACTTCTCGCGCGTGCCGGCGAGGTCGTCGTCCTCCTCGCCCGCCTCCGCCGACGGCTCGTGGCGCAGGTACGAGGCGATCGGCCGCGGCGGCACCAGGAGCTGGAGGAGGCGGTCCTCGGCGCGGGCCATCGCCGCCTCGCGCACCGAGTCACGCTTCTCCTCCTTCACCATGCCGACGGCGATCTCGACCAGGTCGCGGATCATCGACTCGACGTCGCGGCCGACGTAGCCGACCTCGGTGAACTTGCTCGCCTCGACCTTGAGGAAGGGCGCCTTGGCGAGGCGCGCCAGGCGGCGGGCGATCTCCGTCTTGCCGACGCCGGTGGGGCCGATGAGGATGAGGTTGTTCGGCGAGATCTCGTCGCGGATGCTCTCCGGCGCCTGCTGCCGTCGCCATCTGTTGCGCAGCGCGATGGCGATGGCCTTCTTGGCGTCGGCCTGGCCGACGATGTAGCGGTCGAGCTCCGCGACGATCTGTCGCGGCGTGAGGTCCGCGAGGCGCGCCAGCGCCTGCTGGGTGCGGGGCGATGGCATGTCAGCTCGCCTCGAGCACGGTGATGTTGGTGTTCGTATAGACGCAGATCTCGCCGGCGATCATCAGGCTGCGTCGCACGATCTCCGCGGCGCTCAGGTCGGTGTTGGTGGCGAGGGCGCGCGCGGCGGCGAGGGCGTACGAGCCGCCGGAGCCGATGGCGAGGATGCCGTCGTCGGGCTCGATCAGCTCGCCGTTGCCGGAGATGACGAAGCCATGCTGCGCGTTGGCCACGACGAGAAGCGCCTCGAGCCGGCGGAGGACGCGGTCACTCCGCCAGTCCTTCGCCAGCTCGACGGCGGCGCGCG
>DATBQN010000294.1:0-21392 GCA_036560825.1 Thermoanaerobaculia bacterium | reverse complement strand
TCGCCGACCCGCGGATAGCCGTCATCTCGAGCCCTCCGCTCTTCGGAGACTACTTCTTCGGAAACAAAGCGTACCTCTGCGCGCGCCGCGCCGCGCGCATCGTCTTTCTCGACACGGATACCTTTGTCCTCCGCCCTCTCGACCTCCTGTGGGATGGACAGCGCGCCGATTTTCTCGCTCGGGTAGGCACCTCCTACGGGGGAGCCGGGTGGGACGCGGCGGCGTGGGACCTGGCCCTCGCTTCCCTTGGCGGCGCCCACACGCCGATGTACAACTGCGGGCTTCTCGTCTTCCAGCATCGAGCGCACCGGCGCATCCGAGAGGATTGGGGGAAGCTGATCGGGAAGTATCTCGACGCCGAGCTGCCGCCTCCGTGGCAGGACGAGAGGATGCCCGAGCAGTGGGCTCTCGCGCTGGCGCTGGCGGCCGGCAAGGTGCCGCAGGTCGCGCTCGGACCGGGTCACCATGCGTACGGCTGGGCCGGCGATCCGTGGTCGGAGGCGGTGGTGTTGCACACCGGAACGGAGCACTACGCCCGGTACCAGCGTGAGCTCGGGTCGGACGCCGCGGCGCTCTCAGTCGATCCCGCCGATGACCTCGCCGACGACGGCGAGCTGCGCGCGCGGGCGCTTCTCCTCGAGCGGGAGCTGGCGACGCTCCAGGGCTCTCGGGCCCTGGCGTTGGGAAGGGTTTTCGTGGGCGCGGCCCGGCTGATGGGCTCTCTCTTGCGCCTGGACGCCCACGGCGCCAGGGACCGGTGGCGAGCTCTGCGATCCGCCAAACGGCTGCTGGCGGCGGGTCTTTCGACGAAGTAGTCTCCGCGGGGAGGTCCATTGCGTCTTCTGACGAGGTTCAGGGCGCGGCCGGATCGGCTGGCGCCCGCCGCGATCGCGCGGCGAAAGGCGGAGCTCGAGCAGGTCCATGGCCCGTGGACGGCGCACAACTGCCGGCTCGCCGAGGGGGTGTGGACGGTCCGCGACGGGGCCGTCAACTTCGACGAGAAGGTGCGGCGCGCGCTGCAGATCGCGCACGACTTCTTCGGCCCGACCCTGAGCGGTCTCGCGGTGCTCGACCTCGGCGCCGGGGAGGGCGGGCTGTCGCTCGAGCTGGCGGCGCACGGCGCCAGGGTGGTCTGCGTCGAGGGACGCGAGGCCAGCCTCGCCAAGGCGCGGTTCGCGGCCGAGGCGCTCGGCCTCCGCGGGATCGACTTCGTTCGCGAGGACGTGCGCGCCTTCGACGCCGGCCCCGCGAGCTTCGATCTGGTGATCTGCTACGGCCTCCTCTATCACCTCGACGCCGAGGGCGCCTTCGCGGTGGTGGCGAAGATGGCGCGCCTCGCCCGCCGCCTGCTGATCCTCGACACCCATTTCAGCCTCGCCGGCCCCGAGGCGGCCGGGCTCGGTGGAGAGGAATATCGCGGCCGGAGCTTCCGCGAGCACCCGGAAGGGGCGACGCCCGAGCAGAAGGCGGCTCAGGTCTGGGGGTCGCTCGACAACGAGACCTCCTTCTGGCTCACCAAGCCGTCGCTCCTCAACCTCCTCAACCGGGCGGGGTTCGGCACCGTCTACGAGGTGGCGAGCCCGCTCGTCTACGACTACTGGGACCGCGCGACCGGGGAGCTCTACCGCTACCGCGACCGCGCGACCCTCGTGGCGGTCAAGGCTTCCAGGGCAAAGGTTCTCACCTCGCCGCGGGTGAGCGAGGTGAGCCCGCGCCCGGTGCCGGAGACCCTGAGCGAGCTGATGATCGCCTCGCCGATCGACCGCGAGCATGGAGGCTAGCCCGAGCGCCCGCGCGACTGCGGTCGCCTTTCGTGCTGGTTGCTCCTTGCCCGCCGGCCGCCGGTTGACTAAGCTCGCCGCGCGAGTATGCCCTCCCGCCAGTGAATCCGAGGTGAGATCGATGCGACCCGTCCCGTGTCGTCCGTGGATCGCCGTGGCCTGGCTCATCGCCGCGGCGGCCTTGCCCGCGCTCGCCGCCGAGCGCAAGGCGACGCCCAAGGCCGACCTGCCGGTCGTCCTCCAGGACCCGCCGGAGCTCAAGGAGCTCAAGTACCGTCTGCTCGGCCCGGCGTGGGGCGGGCGGGTGACGCGCGTCTCGGGGGTCGCCGGCGATGCGCGGATCTACTACGTCGCCGCGGCCTCGGGCGGGGTGTGGAAGTCGGTCGACGGCGGGGCCTCGTTCAAGCCGATCTTCGACGAGCAGCCGGTCTCCGCCATCGGCTCGCTCGCCGTGGCGCCCTCCGATCCCAACGTCCTCTACGTCGGCACCGGCGAGGCCAACCTGCGCGGCAACGTCGGCGCCGGCAACGGCATCTACCGCTCGCTCGACGGCGGCAAGACCTGGTCGCGCGTGTGGGCCCAGGAGGGGCAGATCGGCAAGCTGGCGGTCGACCCGCGCGACGCCAAGGTCGCGTTCGCCGCCGTGCTGGGGCACGCCTTCGGGCCCAACCCGGAGCGCGGCGTCTACCGCACGCGGGACGGCGGAGTGAGCTGGCAGCAGGTGCTCAAGAAGGACGCCGACACCGGCGCCTCGGATGTCGCCCTCGATCCGGGCAATCCCAACGTCGTCTTCGCCGGCCTCTGGCAGGTGCGGCGCTACCCGTGGGACCTCGAGAGCGGCGGGCCGGGGAGCGGGCTCTACGTCTCGCGCGACGGCGGCGACACCTGGAAGCAGCTCACCGGCAAGGGGCTGCCCGAGGGCGTCTGGGGGAAGGTCGGCGTCGCCGTCGCCCCCTCGGACGGCCGGCGCGTCTACGCCCTCGTCGAGGCCGCCGAGGGCGGCCTCTTCCGCTCGGACGACGGCGGCGAGAGCTGGACGCGGGCGAGCGGCTCGCACGAGCTCCGCCAGCGCGCCTTCTACTACTCGACGCTGACCGTCAGCCCGGCCAACCCGGACGAGGTGTGGTGCCCGCAGGTGCCGATGCTCCGCAGCATCGACGGCGGCAGGACCTTCGACCACGTCTCGGGGATGCACCACGGCGACAACCACGACCTGTGGATCGACCCCCGGAACCCCAAGCGGATGATCGGCGGCAACGACGGCGGGGTGGACCTGACGACGGACGGCGGCGAGACCTGGGTCGCGCCGCCGCTCCCCATCGGCCAGTTCTACCACGTGTCGGCAGACAACGACGTGCCCTTCGAGGTCGCCGGCGCGCTGCAGGACATCGGCACCGCGCAGGGCCCCTCGAACAGCCTCTCGACCTCCGGCATCCGCGACACCGACTGGCGCGAGGTCGGCGGCGGCGAGGCCGGCTGGGTGGTCTCCGATCCCCAGGATCCCGCCATCGTCTACGCCGGCGAGTACGGCGGCTACATCTCGCGCTACGACCGGCGGACGGGCGAGGCGCGGGACGTCTCCGCCTACCCCGACAACCCCTCCGGCCACGGCGGCGAGGACCTCCTCTACCGCTTCCAGTGGACGGCGCCGATCGCGCTCTCGCCGCACGATCCCAAGGTCGTCTACCACGGGGCGAACGTCCTCTTCCGGACCGCCGACGGCGGGCAGACCTGGAAGGCGGTGAGCCCCGACCTCACCCGCAACGACAAGACCAAGCAGCGCTGGTCGGGCGGGCCGATCACCGGCGACAACACCGGCGTCGAGATCTACGGCACCATCTTCACCGTCGCCGAGTCGCCGGTCGCCGCCGGCGTCGTCTGGGCGGGGACCGACGACGGCCTCGTGCAGGTGACGCGCGACGGCGGCGCCCACTGGACGAACGTCACCGGCAACCTCCCCGGCATCCCGGCCTGGGGGACGGTCGCCGGCGTCGAGCCGTCCCACTTCGACGCCGGCACCGCCTACGTCGTGGTCGACGCGCACCGGCTGGACGATCCGCGCCCCTACCTCTGGAAGACGACCGACTTCGGCGGCGCCTGGAAGCGGCTCGACGCGGGGTTGCCGAGGGACGTCTACCTCCACGCGGTGCGCGAGGATCCGCTCCGCCGCGGCATGCTCTGGCTGGGCACCGAGCGCGGCGTCTCCTACTCGCAGGACGACGGCGCCACCTGGCGCTCGCTCAAGCTCAACCTGCCGGCCGTCGCCGTCCACGACCTGGCGATCAAGGACTCGAGCCTGGTGCTCGCCACCCACGGCCGCTCGATGTGGATCCTCGACGACCGCCAGCCGCTCTTCGAGCTGTCGCCGCAGGTGACCGCCTCCGACGTCCACCTCTTCGCCGCGCCGGACGCCGTGCGCTGGAGCTACCGGAGCGGCTATCGCCGGCTGTGGAGCGCCGACAACCCCCCGCAGGGCGCTCGCGTCTACTACTGGCTGAAGCAGGCGCCGAAGGGCGAGGTGGCGATCGAGATCGTCGACGCCCGGGGCGCCCACGTCGCGGCGCTCTCCAGCAAGCCGCGGCCGGCGACCGGCGCCGACGAGTATCCCAAGGACGAGGAGGAGGCGTTCAAGAAGCTCGCCCTCCCCAAGGCGGCCGGCGTGCAGCTCGGCGCCTGGGACCTCTCCTGGGACGGCGCCGAGATGATTCCCGGCGGCAAGCTCGACAGCGGGTTCCCGGGGATCGGTCCGCGCGCCGTCCCCGGCTCCTACACCGTGCGGCTGACCGTCGACGGGAAGACCCAGTCGACGCCGCTGAAGCTGCTGCCTGATCCGCGGTGCCGGGCCTCGCAGGCGGACCTCGAGGAGCAGCTCCGCTTCGCGCTCGAGGTGCGCGACTCGATCACCCGCCTGACCCGCACCGTGGCGCGCCTGCGCGCCGTGCGCGGCCAGCTCGCCTCGCGCAACGACCTCCTCGCGAACGATGGCAAGGCGGCGGCGCTCGTCAAGGGGTCGGCAGGGCTCATCGCCAGGCTCGACGACCTCGAGGGGCGCCTCCACAACCCCCGGGCGGAGGTGGTCTACGACATCCTGGCGCAGAAGGGCGGCGCCAAGCTCTACTCGCGCCTGGCGCCGCTCTTCGACGCGGTGAAGGGCGGCGACGGGCCGCCGACCCAGGGGATGCGCGAGGAATATGCGCGCGAAAGGCGCGAGCTCGACGGCGACGCCGCGGAGCTCGATCGGCTGCTCGCCACCGACCTGGCGGAGCTCAACCGGACGGCCGCCGGGCTCGCGGTCCCCGCCGTCTACCTACCGGAGGTGAGATGAGGAATCGCATGAGACGGACGGCGCTCGGCGCGGGGCTCGCCCTCGTCCTCGCGGCCGGCGCCGCGGCCGACAAGCCCGGCAAGGCGCCGAAGGCCGACGCCAAGTCCCCCTGGAACGGCGATACCTTCGCCGGCCTCGAGCTGCGCGGCATCGGCCCGGCCTTCACCTCGGGCCGCGTCCAGGACCTCGCCATCGACCGCCGGGACCGCAGCGTCTGGTACGCCGCGGTGGCCTCGGGCGGGGTCTGGAAGACAATCGACGGAGGGACGAGCTGGAAGCCGATCTTCGACTCGACCGGCCAGTACTCGGTCGGCTGCGTGACCATCGATCCCCGCGACCCGCTGACCGTCTGGGTGGGGAGCGGCGAGAACAACAGCCAGCGGAGCGTCTCCTACGGCGACGGGGTCTACAAGTCGACCGACGGCGGCGCCACCTGGGAGAACGTCGGGCTCAAGGCCTCGGAGCACGTGGCCAGGATCGTCGTCGATCCGCGCGACTCGAAGACCGTCTACGTCGCCGCGCAGGGGCCGCTGTGGGCCTCCGGCGGCGACCGCGGCCTCTACAAGACGACCGACGGCGGCAAGAGCTGGAAGCGGGTGCTCAACGTCTCGGAGAACACCGGCGTCAGCGACCTGGTGATGGACGGCGCCAACCCGGACGTCCTCTACGCCGCCGCCTACCAGCGCCGGCGCCACGTCTGGACGCTCATCGACGGCGGGCCGGAGAGCGCCATCTACAAGTCGGTCGACGCCGGGGCGAGCTGGAAGAAGGTCTCAGCCGGCCTGCCCAAGGGCGACATGGGGCGGATCGGCCTCGCCATCTCGGCCCAGAAGCCCGAGGTGGTCTACGCGGTGATCGAGGCGGCCGAGGGCGAGGGCGGCTTCTACCGCTCGGCCGACGGCGGCTCGCACTGGGAGAAGAAGAGCGGCACGGCGTCGTCCAGCCCGCAGTACTACGGCAAGGTGTTCGCCGATCCCGCGAGCTTCGACCGCGTCTACGTGATGGACGTCTGGATGCAGGTCTCGGACGACGGCGGCAAGACCTTCGCGAAGCTCGGCGAGAACGACAAGCACTCCGACAACCACGTCCTCTGGATCGACCCCGACGACCCCTCCCACTACGTCAACGGCTGCGACGGCGGGATCTACGAGAGCCGCGACCGCGGCGCCCACTGGCGCTACGTGCAGAACCTGCCGACCACCCAGTTCTACCGCGTGGTGGTCGACAACGCGCTGCCCTTCTACAACGCCCTCGGCGGCACGCAGGACAACTTCAGCTTGAGCGGGCCGGCGCGCACCGCGAACGCCACCGGCATCACCAACGCCGACTGGTACGTCACCGTGGGCGGCGACGGCTTCCAGACGCAGGTCGATCCGGAGGACCCCGCCACCATCTATGCCGAGGCGCAGTATGGCGCCCTCGTCCGCTTCGACAAGCGGACCGGCGAGCGGATCTTCATCCAGCCGCTGCCGGCCAAGGGCGAGCCGCCGCTGCGCTACAACTGGGACTCGCCGCTCATCGTCAGCCCCCATCTCCACACCCGCATCTACTTCGGCGCCAACCGGCTCTACCGGAGCGACGACCGCGGCGATCACTGGCGCGCCGTCTCGCCCGACCTCACCCGCCAGCTCGACCGCAACCGCCTGCAGGTGATGGGGAAGATCTGGAGCGTCGACGCGGTGGCGAAGAACGCCTCGACCTCTTTCTACGGCAACCTGGTGAGCCTCGCAGAATCGCCCTTGAAAGAGGGCTTTATCTACGCCGGCACCGACGACGGCCTGGTCCAGGTGACCGAGGACGGCGGCGCCCACTGGCGGAAGATCGAGGGCTTCCCCGGCGTTCCCGACCGCACCTACGTCTCCCGCCTCGAGGCCTCGCGGCTCGATCCCGACGTCGTCTTCGCCGCCTTCGACAACCACAAGATGGGCGACTTCTCTCCCTACCTGCTGAAGAGCGCCGACCGCGGCCGCACCTGGACCTCGATCGCCGGCGATCTGCCGCGCCGGGGAACCGTCTACGCGGTGACCCAGGACACCGAGAAGCGCGACCTGCTCTTCGCCGGCACCGAGTTCGGCGCCTGGTTCACCGCCGACGGCGGCCGGCGCTGGATCCCCTTGAAGGGCGGCATGCCGCCGATCGCCGTCCGCGACATCGCCATCCAGCGGCGGGAGGGCGACCTCGCGCTCGCCACCTTCGGCCGCGGCTTCTACGTCCTCGACGACTACACGCCGCTGCGCCGCGCCGACGACGCCATGCTCGGGCGCGCGGCGACGCTCTTCCCGGTCAAGCGGGCGCTCATGTACAACCCGGCGCGGCCGCTCGGCGGGCGCGGCGCGGGATTCCAGGGCGCGTCGTTCTTCGCCGCCCCCAACCCGCCCTTCGGCGCCGTCTTCACCTACTACCTCAAGGACGCGCTGAAGACCCGGCGCAAGCTCCGCCAAGAGCGCGAGAAGAAGCTGATCGGCGAGAACGAGACGGTGACCTATCCGACCTGGGACGAGCTGCGCGCCGAGTCCCGGGAGGTGGAGCCGGCGATCGTCCTCACCGTCACCGACGAGGAGGGGCAGGTCGTGCGGCGCCTCACCGGCCCGGCCACCGCGGGGTTCCACCGCGTCGCCTGGGACCTCCACTACCCGTCCTCGGAGCCGGTCTCCCTGCAGCCCGCGGAGCCCAGCCCCTTCAGCGATCCCGACCGCGGCCCGATGGCCGCGCCGGGCACCTACAAGGTGGCGCTCGCCGAGCGCGTCGAGGGCAAGCTGGTGCCGCTCGGCGAGCCGCAGACCTTCGCCGCGATGCCGCTCGGCGAGGTCGGCCTCCCCGCCGCCGAGGCGGGCAAGCGGCTCGACTTCGAGCGCGCCACGGCGCGCCTGCAGCGGGCGGTGATGGGCGCGGTCAGCGCGGTGGCGGAGGCGAAGACGCGGCTCGACTCGATCGATCGCGCCCTCCTCGACACGCCGAAGGCGGGCGCCGACCTGGGCCTCGAGGCGCACGCCCTGCGCCAGAGGCTGGCCGACGTCGAGGTCGCCCTCTCGGGCGACACCACGCTCTCCTCCCACAACGAGCCGACGCTCCCCGCCATCGCCGACCTCGTGCAGGGGGTCGTCCAGGGGCACTGGAACTCGAGCGGCGCGCCGACCCAGGTGCAGCTCGACGCCTACGCGACGGCGCGCGACGAGTTCGCGCCGGTGCTCGCGACGCTCCATGAGCTGGTCGACGTCGATCTCAAGGGGCTCGAGGATCGCCTGGAGGCCGCCGGCGCGCCGTGGACGCCGGGTCGCGTGCCGGTCTGGCACCCCGAGTAGGCGCGAGAGCCGGCGAGCCGGCGGAAGGCGCCGGCGCGGGAGGCCGGCAAGCCGTCGTGTTTCGCGCCGTCGCGGCGTGATTGCGGCGGTTTCGTCAAGAACTCGTAAAGAAAGCGTCGCTCGCCGGCGACCACGCCCGGCGTGGCACAGATGGTGCTGGGCGAGGCGGTGCATGCCTCCCTTCGGCCCCCGCCGCCCGCTCGCGAAATGGATCATGGCGCTCGGTATCGGCGTCGCGGCGGTCGTGGGAGCCGTGGCGATCGCTGGCGTGAGAGCGATCGCGGCCGGCCGTTCGTCGCCCCGCAGCGTCATCGTCGTCTGCATCGACACCCTGCGCGCCGATCACTTGAGCGCCTACGGCTACGCGCGCGCCACCTCGCCGCGCCTAGCCGCGCTCGCCCGGCGCGGGACGCTCTTCGAGAACGCCCTCTCCGCCGCCCCCTGGACGGTGCCCGCGGTCGGCAGCCTCCTCACCTCGCTCTATCCCGGCGAGCACGGCGCCGCCGTGGAGGGCGAGGTGCGTCAGCTCGACGAGCAGACCCCCGCGCAGCTCCGGCCGGAGGTGCAGACGCTGGGCGATCTCCTCCACCGCGCCGGCCTCCGCACCGCGCTCTTCTCGGGGAACCCTTATCTCTGGGGCCGCTTCCAGCGCGGCTTCGACGTCGCGGTGGCCGAGCGCCAGAGCGCCACCGAGCTCACCGACCGCGCGGTCGCCTGGCTGCGCGCCCAACCCGACAAGCCCTTCTTCCTCTACCTCCAGTACATGGACCTCCATCAGCCGATCGAGCCGCCGGCGCCGTACGCCGATCGTTTCGCGGCCGAGCTCGGCGGCGAGCGCGGCAGCGAGCACCGCGACGGGGACTTCGAGCGCCAGAGCGATCTCGAGGACCTCGCCTTCCGCCGCTTCCGGGCGCACAAGATCGCCCTCTACGACGGCGCCCTCCTCTACGTCGACGCCGAGGTCGGCCGCCTGCTCGACGCTCTCGGCCGCGGCGGGGACACGCTCGTCGTCGTCACCTCCGACCACGGCGAGGAGTTCTGGGACCACGCCGAGGCGGAGCGGCACCAGGGCGGCGATCCGCGCGGGGTCTGGGGCGTCGGCCACGGCCACACCCTCTTCCAGGAGCTCCTCCACGTGCCGCTCATCGTCGCCGGTCCCGGTTTTTCGGCGAATCGCCGCGTGCCCTGCGGGGTGAGCCTCCTGGACGTGGCGCCGACCGTGCTGTCGGCGCTCCGGCTCCCGGCGCGGCCGGAGATGCGTGGCGCCACGCTGGCGCGCTTCCGCGAGGCCGGCGCCGGCTGCCAGCAGGCGCCGCTCGCCGCCGAGTCGCCGGCCTACGGGCCGGAGACGCGCGCGCTGGTCTGGAACGGCTGGAAGCTCATCGAGCGCGCCGGCGCCGGCCCGGCGCTCTTCGACCTCGCCCGCGACCCCGCCGAGCGCCACGACCTCGCCGGCTGCCGGCCGCGGGCGCTGGAGGCGCTCTCCGGCCTCCTCGCCCACGAGCTCGCGCCGCGGTCCGGGGTCCCCGGCGGCCGCCGCGACGTGGCGCCGCCCGACCTCGAGACCTCCCGCCAGCTCCGCGCCCTGGGCTACCTCGGCGGCGGATAGGCCGGGCGGAATATTTGCCCCGGCGAACCGTTAGCAGGGGCATCATGATCGAGCCGGCCCCGTCACCGATCACCGGCATCCATCACGTCACCGCCATCGCGCGCGGGCCGCAGGCGAACCTCGACTTCTACACCGGGGTGCTGGGCCTCCGCCTGGTCAAGCGCACGGTCAACTTCGACGACCCCGGCAGCTACCATCTCTACTACGGCGACGAGATCGGCAGGCCGGGCACGGTGCTCACCTTCTTCCCCTGGCCCCTCGCGCGGCTCGGCCGGCGGGGCGCCGGCCAGGCGACGGTGACCTCGTTCTCGGTGCCGGCGGGCACTCTCGGCCGCTGGGTCGAGCGCCTCGACGCCCTGGGGGTCGAGCACGGCGCGCCGCGCGAGCGCTTCGCCGAGGAGGCGCTGACCCTCTTCGATCGCGACGGGCTCGAGCTCGAGCTGGTGGCGCAGGAGGGCGACCCGCGCGCGCCCTGGGCCGGCGGCCCGGTGGCTCGCGACATGGCCGTCTGCGGCTTCCATCACGTCACCCTGACCGAGTGGAACCCGGAGGTGACCGCTCAGATCCTCGCCGAGACGATGGGCTTCCGCCTCGCCGGCGAGGACGGCGACCGGCTGCGCTTCGCGGCCGGGGAGGGGGGGCCGGGCGCGCGCGTCGACCTCCTCGCCGCGCCCGGCGCGCCGCGCGGGCACGTCTCGGCGGGCACCGTCCATCACGTCGCCTTCCGCGTCGAGGGCGACGCCGAGCAGCTCGCCTGGCGGCGGCGGATCGCCGGCACCGGCCTCGAGGTGACGCCGGTCCTCAACCGCGAGTACTTCCATTCGATCTACTTCCGCGAGCCGGGCGGGGTGCTCTTCGAGATCGCGACCGACACCCCGGGCTTCCAGATCGACGAGCCCCTCGCCGAGCTGGGCCGGACGCTCAAGCTGCCGCCCTGGCTCGAGCCGGCCCGCCGGGAGATCGAGTCCGCGCTGCCGCCGCTCGACGAGCCGGCCGCGGCGAAAGCCGCCCCGTGATCGCGCGCGCCGCCAACGCCGCCGGTGCCGCAGCCGGACCTCACGGCGGGCAGCCGGTCGTCGCCGCCGGCCGCCCGGCCGGCGAAGCGGCCGCCGCGGTGATCCTCGTCCACGGACGCGGCGCCACCGCGGAGAGCATGCTCGACCTCGCCGCGGCCCTCGAGCGGCCGGACCTCGCCTACCTGGCGCCGCAGGCGGCGGCCGATACCCGGTACCCGCGGAGCTGGTATCCGCAGAGCTTCATGGCGCCGCTCGCCGCCAACGAGCCCGGCCTCTCGTCGGCCCTCGGGGTGCTGGCGGGGCTCGTCGAGCGGCTGGCGGCGGCCGGCGTTCCGCCCGCGCGCACCGTGCTCCTCGGCTTCTCGCAGGGCGCCTGCCTGGCGCTCGAGCTCGCGGCGCGCCAACCCCGCCGCTACGGCGGGCTGATCGGCTTCTCGGGCGGGCTGATCGGCCCTCCCGGCACGCCGCGCGACGGCCTGGGTCCGGCGGGGGCGCCTGGCGCCGATCCACCCGAGGGTCCGCTCGCCGGCACGCCGGTCTTCCTCGGCTGCAGCGACCGCGACCCGCACGTTCCCAAGGCGCGCGTGGACGAGACCGCCGAGGCGCTCGCCCGCTTGGGCGCGCGGGTCACCGAGCGGATCTATCCTGGGATGGGGCACACGGTCGTGGCGGACGAGATCGCCGTCGCGCGAGCGATGCTCGCCCTCCTGGCTCCCGACGCTGGTATCGACGCTGGTATCGATAGACCGCCGGCCGGCTGAAAAATCCTGCCGCGCCGGGCTATCATGCAGGGGCTGCGGCAGTTCTCCGGAGGAGGAAACCCCGCATATGCGATACTCCGCGATCCCCGCCCTGCTCGCCGCGATGACGCTCCCCGTCCTCGCCCAGCCCATGCCGCCCGCGGACCAGCCCCCTCACCCCTTCGGCCCGGCGATCACCGTCCAGGGGACGGCCGAGGTGCGCTCCGATCCCGAGGTCGCCATCGTGCGGCTGGGAGTCGTCGCCCAGGCCCCCACGGCGCAGGCGGCCCAGCAGCGCGCCAGCGGCGTGGCGAGCGCCATCCTCGCCGCGGTGCGCGAGCTCGGCGTCTCCGAGGCGCAGGTGCAGACCTCCGACCTCTCGCTCTCGCCGCTCTACGCCAACAACCCGTCGCCCGAGGCGGGCAACGAGCCGCGGATCACCGGCTACCAGGCGACCAACACCGTCTCGGTGCGCCTCGAGGTGATGGATCAGGTCGGGCAGATGATCGACGCCGGTCTCAAGGCCGGCGCCAATCGCGTCGACGGGGTCGACTTCGGATTGAAGGACGAGGGACCGGCGCGCGCGCGGGCCCTCCAGCAGGCGGTCCTCCAGGCGCGGCGGAAGGCGGAGGCGATCGCGGGATCGCTCAACGTCCACCTCGGCGAGGTGCTGGGCGCCGAGGAGGGGGGCGGAGAGACCGTCACGCCGCGTTTCGCGCCGCGCGGGGTTGTCGCGATGTCCGCCCCGGCGTCGACGCCGGTCTCGGCCGGACAGATCACCACCTCCGCGACGGTCACCGTGCGCTACCGGATCTCGCCGTAGGCCGGGCCGCCAAGCCCTTGCTCGTCCTTGCCCACCGCGGCCTCCACCGCGACGTACCCGAGAACACGCTCGCGGCCTTCGCGCGCGCCGTCGAGTCCGGCGTCGACGGCATCGAGACCGACGTGCGGCTCTCGCGCGACGGCCAGGCCGTCCTCTTCCACGACCGTCTCGTGCCGGACGGCCGCGAGGTCGCCGATCTGACCGCCGCCGAGCTCTCGACAGCGGTGGGCTACCCGGTGCCCACGCTCGCCGCCGCGCTGGCGCTCTCCCCATCGATCCTCTGGAACCTGGAGATCAAGGCTCCGGCCGCGCTGCCCGCGACGCTCGCCGTCGTCGAGCGGCTCGCATCCACGCACCGCCTGCTGGTGAGCTCGTTCTGGCACCCGCTGGTCGAGCCGTTCTCCCGCCTCTCGCGGGGCACGGGCGTCGAATGCGGCCTCATCCTCGCCAACCGGCCGGCCACCTTCGAGGGCTTCGCCGGCCTCTTCCCGCGCGACGGCCGGATCTGGACCGCGGTGTGGGCCTACGAGGCGCTCGATCCCGAGCTCCTCGACCAGGCGGTCGCGCTCGGCTTCCGGAGCTACGTCTACGGCTTGGCGACCGAAGACGATCACCGCCGCGTCGCCGAACTTCCCTTGGCGGGCGTCATCACCGACCGCCCCGAGCTGCTCTCGGCTGGCTAACCGGCCCGCCGCTTGGCCTCTTCGTCGCGCGCCGCCCGCGTCCAGAGAGCGAGGTCCTCATCGCTCAGCGCGCCCGCGGGAGCTCGCCGCGCGTCGTCATAGCCCCACTCCTCGACGTCCACCAGGTATTGGGACCGCGAGAGGAGCGTGCCGCGGCAGAGCGCCGCGGCGGGGCCGTCGTCCTCGTCCAGGCGGCGGAGGAGCTCGCTCATCGCCCAGCCGGGAACGCTTCCGCGCTCGGCCGGATAGACGTAGCCGAAGAGCACGAGATGGGCGAGGAGCACCCGCGCCGCCGGGCCGGCGAAGCGCGCCAGCAGGCGATCCCAGTCGAGTGCCGGGCCGCGGCTGCGCAGCAGGTGGGCGACGTCGCCGCCGTCGTATCGCTCGCGCTCCATGACGAAGCTCTTCGACCAGATCATCTCCTCGGCCGGGCAGAGGAGGGCCGGGAGGTCGAGCACCTCGGCCGGCTCGGCGTACGCGAACCAGAGGTCGTCGACGGCGGCGATGCCGTTTCCGGAGCTGTGGATGAGGTCGATGAAGAGGTCGCCCTCGCAGGCCTTGGCGAGCCAGTGCGGGAAGGCGCGATCGACGGCGAGCCGGGCTCCGGCGAGCGCCTCCAGGGCGCGGTCCAGATCCTCGCGGCGGAGAAAGACGTCGAAGTCCTTGGTGTGGCGCACGATCCCCGTGTAGTGCGCGAGCGCATACGCGCCGCCGACCAGGAACCGCACCCCGGCGCCGGCGAGCGCCGACATCGCCCTCCGGTAGACCTCCGCCGCCTCCTCGTCCAGGGGATCGCGCTTCAAGGGAAGGGCCGCCGGCGCGGATTCCATGCGCTGGAGGGGAGCAAGAGGCGTACCACGGCTGGCACGAGGCTTGCCTTTCCAACCCGGGGATGAGGGACGATCGACAGGACGAGGCGATCCGCGGCGGGACGGTGCGGATCGCCGCGGTGGCCGATCTCCACTACGCGCGCGACGCGGCCCAGCGCGTGCCGCTGCGCGACCTCTTCGCCCAGGCGAGCCGCGCGTGCGACGTGCTCCTGCTCCCCGGCGACCTCACCGACCGCGGTCTGCCCGACGAGGCGCAGGGACTGGCGCGCGAGATCCACGCCGCGGTCGGCGTGCCGGTCGTCGCCGTCCTCGGCAATCACGACTTCGAGTCCAGCCAGCCGGAGGAGGTGCGGCGGATCCTCGTCGAATCCGGCATCAAGGTCCTCGACGGCGAGGCGGTCGAAGTCGAGGGCATCGGCTTCGCGGGGGTCAAGGGGTTCTGCGGCGGGTTCGGCAAGCGCGCTCTGGGGCCGTGGGGCGAGGAGATCATCAAGCAGTTCGTCCACGCGGCGGTCGAGGAGGCGTTGAAGCTCGAATCGGCGCTCGCGCGGCTGCGGAGGATGCGGCGGGTCGTCGTGCTCCACTACTCGCCGATCCAGGAGACGGTCGAAGGCGAGCCCTGCGAGATCTTCCCCTTCCTCGGCTCCAGCCGGCTGGCGGAGCCCCTCGGCCGCTACCGCGTGGACGCGGTCTTCCACGGCCACGCTCATCGCGGCGCCGAGGAGGGCAGGACCGTCGCCGGCGCGCCGGTCTACAACGTCGGGCTGCCGGTCCTGCGGCGACTCCACCCCGAGCGCCCGCCGTTCAAGCTGGTAGAGATCCCGCGCCACCTGCCGGGCGACGGCGGCGAGCCGGCTCCGCGGCCCGAGCCGGCGGGACCCCTGTAGTAGACTCGCCGCGAGCCCAGCGCGCGGGCAGTCGGCCCTGCCGCCGGCGTGCGCCGCAGGGCATTTCGAGAGAGCTCGAGCCCCGCCCGCGATGAAGAGCAGCGAAGGATTCGTCTTCGTCCGCCCGGGGCTCCATCTCTACTTCCGCGTGCTGGGCGACGGGCCCCAGGCGCTCGTCGTGCCCAACGCGAACTGGCTCTCCGAGCCCCTCCAGCCGCTCGCCGAGGAGCGCACCGTCATCCTCTACGACCCGCGGAGCCGCGGCCGCTCGAGCACGGTGACCGACCGCCGCCAGCTCACCCTCGAGGAGGACGCGCGCGACCTCGAGGCCGTGCGGCGATACTTCGGTCTCGAGCGGATGGCGCTCCTCGGCACCTCCTACCACGCCGCGATCACCGCCCTCTACGCCCTCGACAGCCCGGAGCGGGTCGAGCGCCTCCTTCTCGTCTGCCCGATCACGCCGCGGCAGCCCGGCGAGTGGGCGCAGGAGACGCCGACCCCGGAGGTGCTGGTATACCCGCCCGGGGTGCCCCGCCTCGACGAGATGCGGCGCGAGGGCATCGACCGCAGCGATCCCGTCGCCTTCTGCCGCGCCTGGTTCAACTACTTCTTCCTCCCCGCCTCGATGGGCGAGGTCGAGGCCGCCTCCCGCTTCCCGGTGGAGGACGTCTGCTCCTTCCCCAACGAGTGGCCGAGCCACGCCCTCACCGTCTACTTCGAGCACATCATCCCGAGGATGAAGGCGTGGGACTTCCGGCCGCGGCTGGGCGCCCTCGACCAGCCGGTGCTCGTCGTCCAGGGGACGGACGACCTGGTGCCGGTCGCGGCGTCGCGGGAATGGGCGGAGCACTGCGGCAACAGCCGCTTCCTGCTCATCGAGGGCGCCGGTCATCACCCCTACATCGAGCGGCCGAACGAGTTCTTCCCCGCCGCCGGCGCCTTTCTCAAGGGCGGTTGGCCGCAGGGGGCCGAGATCGTGCGCCGCGCCGCCTGAGCCGCGGCGGAGCGCCGCGGCTCAGCGCTCGCCGAGCGCCTGCAGCCAGCCGCGCCAGCCCAGGAAGCGGGCCGGGGCCTCGAGGCGGCTGAGGATCCAGCACTCCTCGTCGGGGGACGTCGTCGGGCGGTGATCGCTGCCGGCGTCGTAGACGGCGTACTCGCCGGCGGTGTAGCTGCCGAGGTGGTCGTCGTAGCCGCCGGCGAGGACGAGGACGTCCTCGCGGCCGGGGTGCACGTGGCGCGGGAAGTAGCGGCCGGCCGGCAGGTGGCCGACGACGAGGAGCGAGCTCGCCGACCACAGCACCGCGTAGCGCGCCCCCGGCGCCCAGGCGGTGCGCCAGGCGACCTCCCGCTCGCGGTCGGGACGGCCGGCGAGGGCGAGGCGGAGCTCGCGTCGGGCGCCGGAGGGGAGCGGCAGGGCGGCGAGCGGGTCGGCGGCGCCGGGCGCTCGCCGCGGCGCGCGGACGGCCGTCGCGTCGGGCGCCATGGGGGCGACGCGGGCGGCGAGGGACTCCCATACCCGCTGGGGGAGCGGCTCGTCCGCCAGCTCGCGGAGCATCGCCCCGCCCGCCGCCGCGAGCTCGCCCACCGTGGCGCGGCAGGCCGGGCAGGTCGAGAGGTGCCCTTCGAGGGTGACGCGGAGGGGGAGATCGGCCTCTCCGGAGGCGAGCGCGAGCAGGGTGTCCTCGGGCGGGTGCATGAGCGGGCTCAGCCGTCGAGGACCGTGCGCATGGTGCGCAGACCCGAGCGGATGCGCGACTTGAGCGTGCCGAGCGGCAGCTCGAGCCGAGCCGCCGTCTCCTCGTAGGTCAGCCCGCCGAAGTAGGCCATCTCGATCGCCCGGCGCTGCTCCGGGGCGACGGCGCCGAGCGCCTGCTGGACGGAGAGGAGCGCCTCGACGCCCTCGCCGCAATTGCCGCGCGCCGGATGGCGGTGGTCGTCGAGGGCGCCGACCTCGGCCCGCGAGCTCGCCCTGCGCCAGTGGTCGATGAGACGGTTGCGGGTCATGCCGTAGAGCCAGCCGGCGGCGTCGCCGCGCTCGGGCCGGAAGCTCCCCGCCTTCGCCCACACGGCGGTGAAGACCTCCTGGGTGACGTCCTCGGCGAGCTCGCGGTCGCGGCAGAGCTGGCGGGCGTAGGCGAAGACGCGGCCGCCGAAGCGTTGGTAGAAGAGCTGGAAGCAGTCGAGGTCGCCCTGCGCGATGCGCGCAAGCAGCGAGACATCCTCGGGCTCCCGCCGCGGCAGCTCCAACCGTCGGACCTCCTGATGAGCCGGAATCGGAGGCCAATATACGACAGGAGCGCCGCCATCGTCTCCTACTTCTTGCCCGCGTTTCTCGTGCAGGTCTCCTCGTCGACCTTCTGCCAGTTGCCGTCGATCTGGAGCTCGGCGGTGTGGACGACGGCGCGGCCCTTGCGCACGAAGGTGTCGCGCCCCTGGATGGTGGCGCTGCCGGTGTGGAAGGGCCCCTCCCAGACCAGCGTGTCGCCCTGCCAGCCGGTCGATGCCTGGATGGCGTAGGCGCCCACGTTGCCGACCGAGCCGGCGACGAGCTTCTTCGTCTCTCCGTCGTAGCCCCAGTGGACGATGCCGGCGTTCGGGTGGGGATTGGCCGCCGTCTTCCGCTCGGCGTAATGGATGCCGATCCAGAAGCCGCCGAGCTCCGGGGCGACGTGGACGTCGGCGGCGGTGGGATGGGCGGGCGAGGTCGGGCTCGCCGACGCCTGGCCCTTGCAGCGCCAGGCGCCGATGAACCAGCGCAGCGCGTCGAGCGCGGGGTCCGGCTTGGCGGGCATGGCGGCGGCCGGAGCGGGCGCCTCGGTCTTCGCGGCCGGCGGCGCGGCGGCGGGCGTGTCCTGCGCGGCGGCGCCGAGGGCGCCACCGGCGACGAGGGCGGCGAGCAGGGACGCTGAGACGATGTGGACGCGGGTCATGCGAGTCCTCCCTTTCATGGTTCGATCGCGCGGATTCGGGCTCGGCCGTTCTACGCTCACGAGCACTACGGTCCGGCCCGCGAGTTGGATGAGGGAAGACTCTAGGGAGGTGGAGGCGGCGGGTCGGCGCTGTCCTCGGCGGGCGGCGGGCTCTGCTCGCTCTCGGGGCTCTCGGCGGTCTCGGGGGTCTGCGCGGGCTGCGGCGGCTGCGCCGGCTGCGCCGCCTGCGCCGCCTGAATACTGCGGCGGATGACGATGGTCCCCTCCGTGCCGGTCGCGGGTCGCGCGCCCGGCCCCTCGGCGCCGACGATCAGGGTGTCCGCGCTCGCGGTCGCGGTGTCGGAGGGATCGGAGACGTCGGAGGATGGGCTGTCGAGGCCCGCGAGCAGCGCCGGCGGGCTCCCGAGCTCCGCGCCCGGGTGCGTCGCGCAGGTCTCGCGCGGCGCCCGCCACTCCAGGAAGAGGTCGGTCACGGCGGTGGGGCAGGCGGTGGTCGCGAGCTGGCCGGTCGTGGGGTCGACCGTGGCGGTCACCAGGCCCGCCGGCGGCACGAAGGGTGGATAGCCGCCGGCCGGTCGCACCGCGGCCGTGAAGCGGCTCCAGATCGGGAGGGCGGCCGTCGATCCCGAGAGATGGCTCGCGGAGTCGTCGTCGTAGCCCACCCAGACGACCGTGGCGCGGTCGGGCGAGTAGCCGGCGAACCAGTTGTCGCGGCGGCCGTTGGTGGTGCCCGTCTTGCCGGCGAGCGCGCCGACGATCCCCTCGCGCCGCGCCGCCTGGCCGGTGCCGCGGTCGAGCACTCCCTGGAGGATCGAGGTCACCAGGTATGCGACCTGCGGCTCGAGCACCCGCCGGGGCGGCGGCGGATCGTCGCCCGCCACCGCCTCGCCGCGGCCGTCGCGCACCGCCGCCAGGCCGTGGATGGGCGGCCGCTCGCCGCCGTTGGCGAGGGTCGAGTAGACGGCCGCCATCTCGCGCGGGCTGACCGCGAAGGCGCCCAGGGCGAGCGACGGCACCGGATCGAGCGGCGACTCGACCCCCATGGCGCGGGCGAGCTCCACCACCCGGTCGAGCCCCACCGAGAGGGCCACGCGCACGGCGGGGACGTTCAAGCTCTGCTCCAGGGCGGCGCGTGCCGTCACCCAGCCGTGGTAGCTGTGATCGTAGTCCTGCGGCGACCAGCGCTCCGTGCCGTAGCGGACGACGATCGGCGAGTCCTCGAGATAGGTGGCCGGCGTGGCGGCGGACTCGGCGAAGGCCGCCGCGTAGACGATCGGCTTCCAGGCGCTCCCCGGCGGCCGGCGGGCGGTGGTGACGCGGTCGAACTGGCTCGCCGCGTAGTCGCGCCCGCCGACGTAGGCGAGGATCGCGCCGTCGCGCGGGTCGGTCGAGACGAGGGCCGACTGCAGCCCGCTCTCCGCCTTTCGAGCGCTTCGACCGCTGTGCCGCGCCGATGTCTCGAGCTCTTCGAGGCCGCTCGCCATCGCCTCCTCGGCGCGCCGCTGATCGCCGAAGCGGAGGGTGGAGAAGAGCAGGTAGCCGCGGTCGGCGAGGTCGTGGAGGCCGAACCGCGCCGCCGCCTCGTCCGCCGCGGCGTCGGCGAAGTAGGGGGCGATCCGCCCGGCGACCGGCGGCGGCGCAGGGGGGAGCGGCTCGCCCGCCGCCGCCAGCGCGCGGTCGCGCTTCGCCCAGCCCAGCGCGACCATGCGCATGAGCACGGTGTTGCGCCGGTCGATGGCGCGCTCCGGGTGGTCGACCGGCGAGTAGTCGCGCGGCGAGCGGATCATGCCGGCGAGCGTCGCCGCCTCGGCGAGGGAGAGGCTCGCCGGGTCCTTGCCGAAGTAGGCGCGGGCCGCGGCGCCGAGGCCGATGAGGTTGGCCGGGCCGCGCTTGCCCCAGTAGATCTCGTTCAGGTAGGCCTCGAGGATCTCGCGCTTGTCGTGGCGGAGCTCGACGAGGAGGGCGAGGAGCACCTCGCGCGCCTTGCGCGACAGCGTCCGCCGGTGGGTGAGGTAGAGGTTCTTGACCAGCTGCTGGGTGAGCGTGCTGCCGCCCTGCGCCACGGCGCCGCCCGCGAGGTCCACCCAGGCGGCGCGGGCGATGGCGGCGACGGAGACGCCGGCGTGGTCGTAGAAGCGGGCGTCCTCGGCGGCGAGCACGGCGCGGGGGACGTAGGCGGGCAGCTCGGCGAGGGCGACCGGATGCCGCTCTTCGACGTGCGGCCCGTAGTACGAGGCGAGGAGCGCCGGCTCGAGCTCGACGCTCGCCACCGGCCGGCCGGCCACGGCGAGGGCCGTCACCCGCGCCGGCTCCCGATCCGTGGTGAAGGTCGCCTCGACCCCGGCGCCGCCGCCCGTACGGTCGCCGCCGTCCAGGGTCGGGAAGCGGCGCAGGTGGAGGGCCACGGTCACGCGCTTCGCGGGTTTACCGGATGTCGGGCCGGATGCTGGGCCAGACGCCTCTGCGAGCCGGTAGGTGCCGGCCGGCAGCGGCCCGACGCCGCGCTCCTCCCGATAGCCCTCGGCCGCCAGCTCCTCGACGAGGAGCCGCGGCTCGTAGGGCGCGCCGACCGCGAGCCGGGTCGGCTGCGCGTAGAGCCGCGAGGGCTGCTGGTAGGGCGGGCGGGGGAAGCGCGGCGCCGCATGCAGGAAGGCGATGGCCGCCGAGAAGGCGGCGACGGAGAGGAGGAGCGCGACGCCGATCGACGCCATGATCGCGGCGATCAGCCAGCGGGCCGCCGGCGGGAGCGCCGCGAGCTGTCGCGCCCAGGTTCTCTTGCGGTCTCTCTCGTGCAGCATCGCGCTCCGTTCCGGGCCCGCTCGCTCGGCGGCCGCCCGTCTGCCATCCCGAGCATCGCAAGGGATGTGCCACGCGGGCGACCCGGCGCGTTCCGTTCACCCCGTGGCGGAGGCGTAGAATGAGCGTCCTCGCCGCGCCGAGGAGATACCGAAGATAGCGAGGAGGACCGATGAGCGAGCTGACGTCGAAGCACTGCGAGCCGTGCGAGGGTGGAACGCCGCCCCTGGGGGAGCGGGAGATCGAGCGCCTGCTCGGCCAGCTCGACGGCTGGAACGTGATCGAGGGCAGGAAGCTCGAGAAGGAGTACCGCTTCCCGGACTTCCGCCAGGCCCTCGCCTACGTCAACCGCCTGGGCGAGGTCGCCGAGGCCGAGGGCCACCATCCCGACATCTGCTTCACCTGGGGGAAGGTGCGGGTCGAGCTCTCCACCCACTCGATCGGCGGCCTCTCGGAGAACGACTTCATCTTGGCCGCGAAAGCGGACGAGGTCCGCTAATACGGCAGGCGGCAGGTGGTGCCGCCGGCGGCGGGGAGATAGCACTCCTGGACGTAGTCCATCACCATGCGGTCGGCGTTGTAGCGCCAGGCGAGGGTCCGGATGGCGCGCTTGATGCGCTCGATCCAGCCGTGCGGCACCCCTTCGCCGTCGCGCTCGTAGTAGAGCGGC
>DATBQN010000293.1:0-2403 GCA_036560825.1 Thermoanaerobaculia bacterium | reverse complement strand
GAGCGAGCGCCGGGCTCGGGCCGTCCCGGCGTTCGTGCATCGCAAGGTCTACCTCCCCACCTACGGGATCTTCCAGGAGGAGCGCTTCTTCGGCCGCGGCCGGCGGCTGGCGCTGGCGCCCAACGCCTTCGGCGGCGCGCGGTGGGGCATCCTCATCTGCGAGGACCTCTGGCACCCCCAGCTCGCCTCGCGTCTGGCGACCGCGGGGGCGAAGCTCCTCGTGGTGCCCTCGGCGGCGCCGGGAAGGATCGGCCCCGGGCCCATCCCGGAGAGCGCCGAGACCTGGGAGACGCTCACCCGCGCCACCGCCCTCGTCAACACCTGCTGGGTGCTCTACTGCAACCGGGTGGGGTGGGAGGAGGGCTCCTTCTACACCGGCGGCAGCCACGTCGTGCGGCCGGGCGGCGACGTCGCCCTCCGCGCGCCGTTCCTCGACGAGCACCTGCTGATCGCCCGGATCGATCTGCGCGACGCCGACCGCCTGCGCTGGCGCCTGCCGATCCTCGACGACGAGCGGACCGACGTGATCGGGCCGGAGGAGACGGAGTGATCGTCGCGAGCGACGCGGCCGCGGACCGGCAATCGGCGGCCGCGCTGCAGCGCCAGGAGGTCGGGGCCCGCCTCGATCTCGACGGGCCGCTCGCCAGCGCGGTCCTCGTCTCCTTCATCCGCGACGCGGTCGAGACCTCGGGGACGAACGGGGTGACGATCGGGCTCTCGGGCGGCGTCGACTCCTCGCTCGCGGCGGCGCTCGCGGCGCGCGCGCTGGGGCCGGAGCGCGTCCACGGCTTCCTCCTCCCCTATCGCACCTCGAGCGCCGACTCGGCGGGCGACGCCCGCGCGGTCGCCCTCCATCTCGGCATCGCGCACCGCACGATCGACATCTCGCCGATGATCGACGCCTACTTCACCGCCGCCAACGGCGAGGCCGACGCCGCGCCGGGCCGGCGCGGCAACAAGATGGCGCGCGAGCGCATGACGATCCTCTTCGATCAGGCGAAGAAGCTCGGCTGCCTCGTCCTCGGCACCTCGAACAAGACCGAGATCCTGCTCGGCTACTCGACCGTCTTCGGCGACAACGCGAGCTCGGTCAACCCCCTGGGCGACCTCTACAAGCGGCAGGTCTGGCAGCTCGCCCGGCACCTCGACCTGCCGGCGTCGGTGGTCGGCAAGCGCCCCACGGCCGACCTCTGGCCGGGCCAGACCGACGAGGGCGAGCTGGGCTTCGAGTACGCGACGGCCGATGAGATCCTCTACCTGATGTTCGACCTCGGCCTCTCGCCGCGCGAGGTGGTCGCCCGCGGCTACGACGAGGAGGTGGTCGGGAAGATCGTCCGCCTCGAGCAGGCCAACCGCTTCAAGCGCCGGCTGATGCTCATCGCCCGCCTCTCCGGGAGCGCCATCAACCTCGATCAGGAGATCCCGCGGGACTGAATGCCGGTCCGGTTTCACGGGAGCGCCAGTGCTTTGTCATTCTGAGCGCAGCGAAGAATCTGGGCGGGGGGAAATCTCGGTCATCGGAGGTTCCCCCTCCCAGATCCTTCGCTTCGCTCAGGATGACATGGCATAGGTCGAGGCCGGCCCTCGATCCCTTGCCATGCCCGGCAAGCTCCTGGTCGTCGCGACGCCGATCGGCAACCTGGACGACCTCTCGCCGCGGGCGCGGGCGGCGCTCGCCGGGGCGGACCTCGTCGCCTGCGAGGACACGCGGCGGACCGGCCTCCTCCTCCACGGTCTGGGGATCTCCCGGCAGCTCGTCTCCCTCCACGAGCACAACGAGCGGCAGCGCCTGCCGCGGCTCCTTGCCGACCTCGAGGCCGGCGCGACGATCGCCCTCGTCTCGGACGCCGGCACCCCGCTCCTCTCCGACCCCGGCTTCCTCCTCGTGCGCGAGGCGGCGGCGCGCGGCATCGCCGTCGAGCCGGTCCCCGGCCCCTCGGCCCTCCTCGCCGCCCTCGTCGCCTCGGGCCTGCCGCCCTACCCCTTCACCTTCGGCGGCTTTCCGCCCCCGCGCGCCGGCAAGCGGCGGAGCTTCTACCGCCGGCTGGGAGGGCTCGGCCACACCCTCGTCGTCTACGAGTCCCCTCACCGGCTCCTCGCCAGCCTCGCCGACGCCCTGGCCGAGCTAGGAGACCGGCCCGCCGCCGTCGCCCGCGAGCTCACCAAGCTCCACGAGGAGATCCTCCGCGGGCCCCTCTCGGAGCTCCTCGCCCGTTTCACCGAGCGGCCGGCGATCAAGGGTGAGCTCACCCTGGTGATCGGCGGGGCTGTCGAGCCCCGCGAGCCCTGAGATCCCGGCCGCCCCTGGCTCGCCGGGCGGAATCGCCCGTATACAGGGGGAAGCCCGAGGCATCGGGCCGGGAACTCCGGCTCGATCCGTGCGTTATGGTTGGCTGGAGACGA
>DATBQN010000292.1:0-3088 GCA_036560825.1 Thermoanaerobaculia bacterium | reverse complement strand
TGACCACGGCCCCGGAGGCGAGCTCCCCGGCGACCTCCAGGGCGGCGGCGACGTTCGCCCCCGCCGAGACCCCCACCAGGAGGCCCAGCTCCCGCGCCAGGCGCTTGACCATGGCGTAGGCCGCCTCGGTCGACACCGCGCGCGCCTCGTCGGCCAGGCCGGGATCGTAGATCGGCGGCACGATGGCCGAGGCCATGTGCTTCATCCCCTCGAGGCCGTGGAACGGCCCGTCCGGCTCGATCGACACCAGCCGCACTGCGTGCCCCCGCTCCCGCGCGCGCTCGCGCAGGAGCTGGCCCTCACCCCTGAAGGTGCCGCTGGTGCCCAGGCCGGTGACGAAATGGGTGATCGAGCCGCCGGTCTGGCGCCAGATCTCGGGGCCGGTCGTGCGGTAATGGGCGCGCCAGTTCTCGGGGTTGCCGTACTGGTCGAGGTAGGCGTAGCGCTGGGGCTCCGCGGCGGCCAGGCGGCGGGCCTCGAGGATGGCGCCGTCGCTCCCGGCGAGGGGGTCGGTGAGGTGGAGCTCGGCGCCGTAGGCGGCGAGGATCTTCTTGCGCTCGAGGCTGGCGCTGTCCGGCAGGCAGAGGGTGACCGGGATGCGGCGGGCGGCGCCGATCATGGCGTAGGCGATGCCGGTGTTGCCCGAGGTGGCGTCGAGGAGGCGGCGGGGGCCGCCGGGCGCCAGGAGACCGCGGCGCTCGGCGTCGAGGATCATGGCGAGCGCCGGCCGGTCCTTGACCGAGCCGCCCGGGTTGGCGTACTCCGCCTTGGCGAAGAGCCGGACCTGCGGCCGCCCGGTGAGGGCGGAGAGGTCGACGAGCGGGGTGTTGCCGATCAGCTCGACGACCTTCGAGGGCCCCTCGCGAGCGGCCGTGGCGGCCGGCAGGGCGTCCTCGAGGACGTCCTGCCGAGCGTTCCGAGGCTTCAGAGCCGGGGAGGTCATGGCGCTCACGGTCTCCTGATAGTTCGCCTGACGGGGATCCCGAGCCAGCGGGCGGCTCTCCCGGGAGGTAAAGATGACATCCGGCGTCACTTATTCCAGGTGCGCGAGGCCGGCGGGGAGAAGCCGGTGGAGGCCGGCTATCGCCCGATCTTGAAGTTGATGGTGGTCGTGTAATAGACCTTGACCGGTTTTCCCTCCCAGGTCGCCGGCTTGAAGCGCCAGCTGCAGCAGGCGTCGAGGACGCTGGCGTCGAAGCCCGTCGAGGGGCCGGCGTCCAGGAGGACCGGATGGCGGAGCGCCCCCGTCTCCGTGATCACCGTCTCGACGATGACGCGCCCCTGGAGCTGGACGCTGCGGGCGTACTCGGGGAAGACGGGGTCCTTCCGCTTCAGGGCCTCGGGCCGCGTGACGCCCCCGGCGCCGGGATGCGGCGCGTGGCGTCCGGACCGCGCCACCGAGCCGGCGGCGACCCAGGGGTTGCGCATGAGGAGGCCGCCGGCTTCGCCGAAGGCCGAGAGATCGGCGCCGTAGAGGCGCGGCTCCAGGGTCTGCGCCGCCTGATAGCGGCAGACCGCGTCGTCGCCGCGCCCGAGGCCGGCCTCGGCGAGCGCCTTCTCGGTCAGGGCGACGCCGAAGAAGGCGGTGGTCTCTCGTTGTCGTTCAACGCCCGCCTCCACACGCGCTCGACCTTCTTCTCGGCCTCCGCGTAGCGGCCCGCCTTGAGCAGGTCGAACGGCTCGCGCAGGGGGCTCTTCGAGAGATCGACGAGCTGCTCGAGCGGCCAGCTCGACGGGATCCTGAGCTCGTAGAGGGACGCCACCGGCCGGCCGCCGGACTGGGCGGGAGCGAAGCGCCAGGCGCGCATCGCCTCGAGGACGACGCAGGTCAGCGCGGGGAAGGTGCTCGCGATCACCACCGGCTGACGCAGGCGGCCCTCCGCGTCGACGATCGCCTGCACGCGGATGCCGCGCGGATAGGTCCGCCGGGTGGCCGGCAGCTCGGCGTCCGCGCCGGAGAGCTTGCGCGCCGGGACGAAGGGCTCGCCGCCGTCGCCCTCGCGGCGCACGGCGAGACCGGCCGGGATCTCGTCGAGCTTGCGCAGCGGGGCGCTGGCGAGCGACTTCGCGGGCGCTCCGAAGGCCGAGAGGTCGTCGCCGGCGCCCAGAGCCACGGCCTCCTGCCAGTGCCAGAAGGCATCGTCGTAATGTCCCTCCCCCTCCTCGGCGACGGCGAGATAGGCGAGGGCGGTCGCCAGGTCGACCCCGTCGTCGCGCTGGATCCCGACCTTGACGGCGGCGCGGGCCGCCGTCTCAGCCGCGGCCCAGTCGGCGGCGCGCAGCGGGTCCGTGATCTCCCTCTCGCGCTCCTCGACCTGTCGCTCGTGGGCGGCCCACAGCTCATCGGTGGGGGGCGGAGGCGCGCTCCCGGCCCACGCGGGAGCGGAGAGACCGAGCAGGACGGCGAGGGCGAGCGACGCGGGGCGGGTGGTCATCGAATCCTCCGGCGGCGGAATGGTAGCGTAGTCGCATGAACGATAGCATCCGCACGGGCGACGCCCGCGTGCCGCCGGGCCAGTACGTCACCGAGAAGTGGCCGGTCCTCACCTACGGCGAGACGCCGCGGATCGCGCCAGCTGACTGGAGCTTCCGCATCTCGGGCCTGGTGGCGCGGGAGGTGGTCCTCTCGTGGGCCGATTTCCAGGCCCTGCCGCGCGTCGAGGTCACCGCCGACTTCCACTGCGTCACCCGCTTCTCGACCCTCGACAACGGCTGGGAGGGGGTGTCGACCCGCGAGCTCCTCGCCCGCGCCGAGGTCAGGTCCGAAGCCGCCTTCGTCCTCGTCCACTCCTACGGCGGCTACACCACCAACCTGCCGCTCGAGGACCTGCTCTCGGAGCGCGCCCTCCTCGCCGACACCCAGAACGGCCGCCCGCTCCCCGTCGAGCACGGCGGGCCGGCGCGGCTCGTCGTCCCCCACCTCTACGCCTGGAAGAGCGCCAAATGGGTGAACGGCGTCGAGCTGATGGCCGAAGACCGCCGCGGCTTCTGGGAAGAGAACGGCTACCACACCTACGGCGATCCCTGGCTGGAAGAGCGCTTCAGCTCCCAGGAGACCACCCAGGCCTATCAGGTCCGTCGGCGGGCG
>DATBQN010000291.1:0-2162 GCA_036560825.1 Thermoanaerobaculia bacterium | reverse complement strand
GAGGCTGCGCTTGCGCGCGCGGAGGTTGCGGCGGCTGCCGCCTTCTTTGCGTGGCTTGGGCGGCGGACCGCCGAAGCCGCCGCCGTCGCGCGGATCGAAGTCGAAGCCGGGGCTGGGCATCGACGGGCGCGGGCCGCGGGGCGAGAAGTCGCGCGGCGCGCCGGGGGTGCGCTCGCGGGCGACGTCGACGTTGAGATTGCGGCCCTGGAACTCCTTGCCGTTGTACTCGGTGACGGCCTTCTGGGCCTCCTCGTCCGTGCCCATCTCGACGAAGCCGAAGCCCCGGGAGCGCCCCGTCGCGCGATCGGTCATCACCATCGCCGACTGGATCGTTCCCACCTTCGCGAACAGCTCCGAGAGCTGCTCGCTCGTGGTGTCGAAGGACAGGTTTCCTACGAACAGCTTCTTTCCCATCTCTCGCTCCTTGCCACCAGCTCACCCGGCGGCACCGTCCGGTTTGGGAGGGAACCCCACGGCAGGCGCCAGCACGGGAGGATCGCCGCTCAAACACATTTTGCCTGGCGACTCTATCAAGGGCCGACGCCGGCCCGCAAATGGAGCGCCGAGCCGGTACCGCGGACAGCGGTCCTACATCTAGAGTGCAGCAGCGAGAGCGCCCGTGACTCAGGCCCTCGCGAGGCTCGGTCCCGAGGCCGGTTCCGGCGCCCCATCCCGGCGTCCGCCGGGAGCCTTTTGGGTGCTCTCCGGCCAGCTTCGCGGACCCTTCAAGCGGAGAGAATTGCCGCTTGACTTACGCCCGTTTACCGCCTACGATCGTCCCATGCCGACGACCCGTTCCCAGGGCTGGGAGCACTCGGTCGCGGCGAGGAGAACGACGTGGCTCGCACATCGGTTCTGACCGGGCTCGGGCCGGCCCTGCGCTGGATGCGCGAGCGGCGAGGCCGGAAGCAGTATCAGGTCGCCGCGGCGGCCGGCATCACCAAGGGAATGCTCTCGGCCTACGAGACGGGCAGGCAGCGGCCGTCGCTCGAGACGCTCGACAAGATCCTCGACACCCTCGAGTGCGATCTCAACGACCTCCACAACGCCCTCCAGATCGTGAACGGGCGGCCGGCGTCGTTCATCCGGCCGCAGCCCCGCCCGCCCTGGGACAGCTACCCGCCCTCGATCACGCAGGCGAGCGAGGTGGCCGAAGGGGCCGGGGGGCGGCCGGTCGACGTCTATGGCGCGCTCGGCATCGCCGGACCCCTGCCGGCCGAGGAGGAGCGGGCGCTCTCCGAGATCCTCGGCGGCTTCCACGACCTCGTGCGGTATCTCCATGCCGGCCTCTCGCCGGTGCGCGAGGCGCCCACTCCGCCGGCTCCGCCCGCTCCGACCGCTCCGGTCGCTCCGACCGATGCGCCCGAGGCGAAGCCGAGCGGCAGGCCTCCCAAGGGCTGAGTCGTCACTCGGCGGAGAGCCCGAAGCGCTCGCGATATCCGGCGAAGGCGCCGTCGACCTGCTCGGCGGTGAGGCCAAAGGTGGCGAGCGAGGCGCGGTGGGCGCCGCCTTTCGGCTGCGGGTGCGCGGCGAGCCAGCGCGCCATCCCCTGCTCCATGGCCGGCTCGAAGCCGAGGCCGAAGTGATCGTGGATCCGGCGCACGCTGCCGATGGGATCGCGCACCAGCTCCGTGTAGCGGAGGTCGACGATGCGCGCCGGATTGATGCGCGACCGTGCCTCCAGGTTGTGGCGGATGCCGCCGGCGAGCCGGCGCAGGACGAGCTCGCCGATCCGCCGCAGGTCCACGCGGTCCGAATGGATGGCCCGCCGCGAGGCCGCCAGACTGCAGGTCGACGGCACGCTCTTCTGCGGATCGCGATGGAGGTGCACCGCGCAGACGTCGGGGAAGGCCGCGGTCAGGGAGTCGAGATGGCTCAGGTGGTCCGGCGACTTGAGGACCCATTGCGTCCGCCGCCGGAACCAGGCGATGCGCTGCAGGAGGGTCCGATAGTAGGCATAGACGCGGTGCCAGATCTCGGCCTCCTGCGCCTCGAGCCAGGCCTCGTAGCCCGGCACGTCATAGCCGATGCAGAGCCCGGCGGAGACGAAGGTCTGCGAGAAGAGCGCGCTGCATTCGAGCGGCGAGTCGAAGGGATGCATGGCGTGGAGCTGCGGCTGCTGCTGGATCCCGGCGGCGATCCGCGCGCGATGTCGGGCCCGC
>DATBQN010000290.1:0-1680 GCA_036560825.1 Thermoanaerobaculia bacterium | reverse complement strand
CGACACGCCGGTCGTCGCGCGCGGTGCCGCCGGAGCGCCGGGCGCCGCCGCTGCCGCCGCCTCGAAGGTGTCGAGGACCTTGACCCAGCTTGCCGCCCAGTCGCCTCCCGGCAGACGGAAGACGGCCGGCTCGTGGTCGGCGTTGAAGAGCGCGTAGAAGCTGTCGTCGACGATCGGCTCGCCGCGGCGGTCGAGGCTCGCGATCGCGTCGCCGTTCAGGAGCACCCCGAGCGACTTGGCGACGCCGCTCTGCCAGTCCTCGGCGCCCATCTCCCCGCCGTCCGGCCGGAACCAGCCGATGTCGCGCCCCTCGCCCTGGATGGCGCGGCCGAGGAACCAACCCCTCCGATGGAAGACCGGATGCTCGCGGCGCAGGCGGATGAGCTCGGTCGTGAAGGCGAGGAGCGGCCGGTCGACCGCCTCCCAGTCGAACCACGAGATCTCGTTGTCCTGGCAATAGGCGTTGTTGTTGCCGCGCTGGGTGCGGCCCATCTCGTCGCCGCCGAGGAGCATCGGGATGCCCTGCGAAAGGAAGAGGGTGGCGAGGAAGTTGCGCTGCTGGCGGCGGCGCAGGGCGGCGACCTCGGGGTCGTCGGTCGGCCCCTCGACGCCGCAGTTCCATGAGCGGTTGGTGCTCTCGCCGTCGCGGCTCTCCTCGCCGTTCGCCTCGTTGTGCTTGTCGTTGTAGGCCACCAGGTCGGCGAGCGTGAAGCCGTCGTGGGCGGTCACGAAGTTGACCGAGGCCGAGGGCCGGCGGCCGTTGAGCTCGTAGAGATCCGAGCTGCCGGTGAAGCGGTAGGCGAAGTCGCCCAGGCCCTGCTCGGCGCCGCGCCAGAAGTCGCGCCCCCCGTCGCGGTACTTGCCGTTCCATTCGGACCACAAGGGAGGGAAGTTGCCCACCTGGTAGCCGCCCTCGCCGAGATCCCAGGGCTCGGCGATCAGCTTCACCTGCGACACCACCGGATCCTGCTGGATGAGGTCGAAGAACGCCGAGAGCCGGTCGCACTCGAGGAGCTCGCGGGCGAGCGTCGCCGCGAGGTCGAAGCGGAAGCCGTCGACGTGCATCTCGAGCACCCAGTAGCGCAGCGAGTCCATGATCAGCTGGAGGACGTGCGGGTGGCGCATGTTCATGCTGTTGCCGGTGCCGGTGTAGTCCATGTAGCGGCCGGCCTCGCCCGGCACCAGCCGGTAGTAGGCGGGGTTGTCGATGCCTTTGAGCGACAGCACCGGCCCCAGGTGGTTGCCCTCGGCGGTGTGGTTGTAGACGACGTCCAGGATGACCTCGATCCCCGCCGCGTGGAGGGTCTTCACCATCCGCTTGAACTCCTGCACCTGCTGCCCGCGGTCGCCCGCCGAGCTGTAGGCGTTGTGCGGCGCCAGGAAGCCGATCGAGTTGTAGCCCCAGTAGTTGCGGAGGCCCATGCCGACCAGCCGCTCGTCGTGGACGAACTGGTGCACGGGGAGGAGCTCGACGGCGGTGACGCCCAGGCGCTTCAGGTGCTCGACGACGGCCGGCTCGGCGAAGCCCGCGTAGGTGCCGCGGAGCTCCTCGGGCACCGCGGGAAGGCGGGCGGTCAGCCCCTTGACGTGGGCCTCGTAGAGCACCGTCTCGTGGGCCGGCGTGCGCGGCGGGCGGTCGCCGCCCCAGTCGAAGAAGGGGTTGACGACGACCGAGCGGGC
>DATBQN010000289.1:0-3476 GCA_036560825.1 Thermoanaerobaculia bacterium | reverse complement strand
CTCCTCGCCGTCGCCCGCCGGCACGGCCTCCCCATCCACCTCGACGGGGCGCGCATCTTCAACGCCGCGACCGCCCTCCGCACCACCGCCGCGGCGCTCGCCGCTGGCTTCGACTCGGTGCAGTTCTGCCTCTCGAAGGGGCTCGGCGCGCCGGTCGGCTCGCTCCTCTGCGGCGGCCGCGACTTCATCGCCGAGGCGCGGCAGGTGCGCAAGATGTTCGGCGGCGGCATGCGGCAGGCGGGGGTGATCGCCGCGGCGGGCCTGGTGGCGCTGCGCAAGGGCCCGGGCCGCCTCGCCGAGGACCACGCGAACGCCGCCCTCCTCGCCCGCGCCGTCGCCGAGCTGCCGGGGGTCGTGCTCGACGCGGCGGACGTGGTGACCAACATCCTCGTCTTCCGCCTCACCCCGGAGCTCTTCGGCGGCTCGACGCCGCCCGAGGGTCTCACCGCCGCCTTCCTCGCGCGCCTCAAGGAGCAGTGCGTCCTCGCGAGCCCGGTCTCCCGGGACCAGGCGCGCATGGTCACCCACCGGGACGTCGGCCGCGCCGACGTCGAGGCGGCGATCGAGCGCGTCCGGCGGGTCGCCGGCGCGGGCGCCGCCGTCCCCGCCGCCGGCTGAGGCGTCTCGTCCTACCGCAGACGGGCCACGAAGTCGATCTCGACCATGGCGCCCTTGGGGAGGGCGGCGACCTGGACGGTCGAGCGCGCCGGGCGGTGGTCGCCCATCGCCTCGGCGTAGATCGCGTTCAAGGTGGGGAAGTCGGCCATGTTCTGCACGTAGACGGTCGACTTGACGACGTCGTGGAAGCCGCAGCCGGCGCTCGCCAGCACCGCCGCGAGGTTGGCGAACACCCGCCGCGCCTGGGGCTCGAAGCCGCCCGGCACCAGCTCGCCGGTGCGGGGATCGAGCCCGACCTGCCCCGAGGTGAAGAGCAGGCCACCCAGCGACACCGCTTGCGAGTAGGGGCCGATGGCCGCCGGGGCGTCGTCCGAGTGGTAGGGGATGATCTCGCGCGAGGGATAGGCGACGATCTCGCCGCGCTGCGGCTGGTCCATCGTTGGGCTCCTCTCTAGAGCTGCGCCGCGGGTTCCGGCGTCTCGTAGACCCCGATGTACGGGAGGTTGCGGTAGCGCTCGCCGGCGTCGAGGCCGTAGCCCACCACGAAATGGTTCTCGATCACGAAGCCGCAGTAGTCGATGGGGACCTCGACTCGCCGCGCCGCCCGCTTGTCGAGGAGGGCGCAGAGCTTGACGCTCCGCGCGCCGCGGAAGCGCAGCAGGGCGAGGATGGTCTGCAGGGTGTACCCGGTGTCGACGATGTCCTCGACCAGCAGCACGTCGCGGCCGCGGATCGCCGTCTCGACGTCCTTGAGGATGCGGATCTCGCCCGGGCTGGTCTGCGCCCGGTAGCTCGAGGTCTGCAGGAAATCGACCGCCACCGGCACGGTCAGCCGCTTCAGCAGGTCGCAGAGGAAGAAGACGGAGCCCTTGAGGACGCCGACGGCGAGGAGCGGGTTGTCCGCATCCGGCGCGGCCGGCGTGCCGGGCGCGGAATAGTCGCGGTCGATCTCCGCCGCCAGCTCCGCCACCCTGCGCTCGAGCGCCGGGGCGTCGATCAGCGTCCGCACCGGGCGGTTTTCGTTTCCTGGCCCCATGGCATAGACTCTCGCGCTAGAACTCTCAACTCAGGGATCGACCGCATCGATCTGGAAAGCGCGCCGACCATGTCCACGGTCCAGGAGCTCTCCGTCCTCCACCGCCGCTACGCGGACATCTCCCACCGCTTCCGGGCGGCGTGGACCTTCCACCAGTTCCTGCAGAGCCTGGGCAAGAGCGTCCTGGGCCACGCGCCGGATCTCGCCAATGACTTCCAGTCGCTCTACACCGACCTCAAGGAGATCTCGCAGAGCCTGAACTCGTCGGAGACCGAGCGCCTGCGGCCCCGGCTCGACCAGCTGGACCGCCGCCTGGGCGAGCTGATCTGGACGCTCGAGGAGGAGGATAGCAGAGTCGATCCGCACGCCCTGCGGCAGTTCTTCCTCCGCATCAAGAGCTACGACGAGAAGATCCTCGTCCAGCTCGTCAAGTTCTACGTCTACGCGCAGCACGGCGAGGGGTGGCTCGCCGCCCGCATCGACAAGGCCGACTACCTGCTCACCCGCCTGTCGGAGGACGACGGCGCCAACACCGGCGACGCCGCGAGCGGCCCCAGCCTGCGCGACGCGCGGCGGCTCTCCGAGATCTACCAGGCGCTGTGGGCGCTCCTCGGCGCCGACAACCCGAGCCCGGAGCTCATCGCCGAGCGGCGCGGCGCCATCGAGCAGGTGCGCATCGAGGTGGGCGGCATCGAAAACCTCGAGCAGCTCAACGAGAGCGGCCTGATCGCCCGCTACCGCGACATCAAGCACGGCTTGAACCATCTCTTCTTCGAGCCCGAGCTGGCGCTCGCCATCCAGGAGGCCAACCTGGCGATCCGGGCGCGCATCCAGAAGCTCTACGGCCAGGAGGAGCGGCGCATCGTCTCCGAGTACCAGCGGGTCTTCGAGCTCGAGCGCGAGGTGCCGGTCAGCGGCGAGCTCGACGGCGAGCTGACGCAGTTCCGCGAAGAGGTCGAGCGCTTCGAGCGCCAGCTGCAGAGCGACGAGTTCAAGCTCCAGGACATCGCCCAGATCCGCCAGCGCGTGCGCGACCTGATGCCGCGCCTCTCCGAGGCCCGCGCCCTCACCCCGTTCGCGCCGCGCCTGGGCGACACCGGCGACGCGCTGGCCGCGGCGGCCGCCGAGGCGCCGCTCGCCGAGCAGGAGGACGTCCTCGGCGAGCACTTCCGACAGCTCCTGGCGGCGCTGCGCGAGGCCAATCCCGACCTCGGCCCGGAGAGCGTCGTCCTCACCCCGGGCATCTTCCCCTACCGGCTGGAGGTGCGCGAGGTGGTCGCCTTCCGGCGGCTCTACGGCGACGACGAGTGCGACCGCGAGCTCGAGCAGTTTCTGCTCGAGGCCGCGGCGCTCCGCGTCAAGCTCAACGAGGAGGCCCAGGAGATCGCCGGCATCCTCGACGAGACCTCGGTGACCGGCGAGTCGCAGGTCTTCGGGCGCGCGCGGATGACCGCCCGTTTCGCCGACAGCTACCTGTGGCGCTTCCACCACGTGTTGAACGAGATGGTCCTCACCGGCGACGCCGCGGAGGCGCGCCTGCTGCAGCTCCTCAGGATGCGCCTGATGCGCGACTACTCGGGCCTCTGGCTGCTCGCCTACAAGCCCGTTTTCTCGCGCCGGCGGACCGGGGCGACGTTCGCTTAAGGCGGCGAGAGCGGGAAAGAAGCAAAAAAGACCTCTGGTAAGGCTGGATCGTGGGTGGCCGGCGGAGGCTCCGGCGCTCGGGACGCTGGCTTGGCCGCGGTGCGAGCCGGTGCCCTGGCGCCAAGGCGTCGGCGCTCCCGGCGGATGCCTCGTCGCTCCGGTCGCGCGGCTGGACGCA
>DATBQN010000288.1:0-11262 GCA_036560825.1 Thermoanaerobaculia bacterium | reverse complement strand
CCAGTTGCCCGGGCAGTGCGAGGGGATCGTCTCGGCAGACCCGTTCCTGCTGCCGCTGAAGAGATTCCCGGCGGGCTTCTCCGCGGCGGAGAGGCAGCGGCTGACGACCGCCATGACCAAGGCAGCCACTGAGGAAGTCCTCCCGGCATACCAGCGGCTCGCGGCGTTTCTGCGCGGCGAGTACGCGCCGAGAGGGCGGACCGCGATCTCGGTCGAGAGCCTGCCGGACGGCAAGCGGCGCTACGCCGAAGCCGTGAAGGCGATGACCACCGTCGACATCACGCCGGAGGCCGTCCATCAGCTCGGCCTCAAAGAGGTGGCGCGGATCACGGCGGAGATGATCAAGCTGGCCCGGGCGCAGGGCTACAAGGACCTCGCCGCTTTCCGCGCTGCGATCTACGGCGATCCGAAGTGGCGGCCGAAGAACGAGGAGCAAATCGTCGCCGACTTCAAGAAGCACATCGACGAGATGCAACCGCGGCTGCCGGAGCTCTTCGGGCTGCTGCCGAAGTCGCCGGTGACGGTCGAGGCCATTCCCGACTTCGACAAGGCTGCGGCGACGCACTACGTCCGCGGCACTCCGGACGGCAAACGGGCCGGCCGTGTGGTGGTCGCCGTCTCCGATCCGACCCATCGCACACTGGTGCTCGATGAGGCCGTCGCCTATCACGAGGGCGTGCCCGGGCACCACCTGCAGATCAGCGTGGCGCAGCAGCTCCACGGACTGCCGAAGTTCCGGGTGCTCGACGCGCGCGGCCTGTCCGCCTATACCGAGGGGTGGGCGCTGTACGCGGAAGAGCTCGGCAAGGAGGTCGGCCTCTACAAGGACCCGGTGTCCGACTACGGCCGGCTGAACTCGGAGCTGTTCCGCGCCGTGCGGCTGGTCGTCGATACCGGCATCCACGACAAGGGCTGGACGCGCGACCAGGTGATCGCCTACATGCACGAGAACGACGTCAACGAGGTCCTTGCGCAGACGGAGACCGACCGCTACATCGCGCGGCCGGGGCAGGCGCTGGCCTACAAGATGGGACAGCTGAAGATCCGCGAGCTGCGGGAGCGCGCCAGAACGCGGCTCGGACCGCGCTTTGACATCAAGGCTTTCCACGACGAGATTCTGAGCGGCGGACCGCTGCCGCTCGACCTTCTGGAGGAGCGCGTGGACGGCTGGATCAAGACCCAACTGCAGCCGCAAGCGGCTGCGGCGCGATAGAACCGGCTCCGGGAGGTGCGCCGAGGGTAAACCAATGAGCGAGTCGCCCTAACGCGGGCGGCGCGCCGAGCCACTCCCGGCGCGACGGTATACTCCGACGATGGACTGCCAGGCGATCGAGCGCCGGCTGCGCGACTTCTTTGCCGCCCGCGCGGAGGCCGAGGGGATCGCCGCCGCCTACCTCTTCGGCAGCGTGGCGCGCGGCACCGCCCGGCCGGATAGCGACATCGACGTCGGCATCCTTTACTCACGCGAGCCGCCGAAGGGGCTCGACGCCTTCCGGCTCGAAGGGGAGATCGAGGACCTGCTCGGCGTTCCGGTGCAGGTGGTGACGCTCGACACGGCGCCGGCGGACCTCGTCCACCGAGTCCTGCGCGGCAAGCTCCTCGTCGACCGCGACCCGTCCCGCCGCGTGCGGTTCACGATCAGGGCGCAAAACGAGTTCTTCGACATCGAGCCCGACCTGCACCTCTACCGCAGGATGCCGAGGGCCCGCGGATGACCGACGAGCCGCTCCTCGCCAAGCGTCTCGCCCGCATCGAGACCTGCGTCGCGAACCTCCGGCGCTACGCGCGGCCGGAACGCCTCGCCGAGGACGTGGTGGCAGAAGCCTTCGTCGAGCACACTCTGCAGGTCGCCATCCAATCCGCCCTGGACGCCGCGATCCACATCGTCACCGACGAGCGCCTCGGCGAGCCGGACAGCCGGCAGCACTACTTCGACGTCCTGGTGCGCCACGGCTGGCTTCCCTCCGAGCTTGGCGCCCGGATGAAGCGCATGGTGGGATTCCGCAACATCCTCGTGCACGGCTACGAGGAGGTCGACCTCGGAATTGTCCGCGACATCGTCGAGAACAAGCTCGGCGACCTACTCGACTTCGTGGCCGCCATCCGCTCTCGGATCTGAACCAGGACGGCAGAGTCCGCTGCGTCGGCCATCGCTCGCCAGCCGCGCGGCATCGGCCTCGATCGGGATAGATAGGGGTGAGGGCGGAGACCCGCTCCGCCCTCATCTCGGCCGCCTGGGGCCTGGGTCAGCGCCGGCCGCTGGCCTTCTTCTTCGAGCGCTGGCGCGGCCGCGAGCCGCCGCCGGGCTCGCCGCCGACCGCCGCCGGACGGGGCGCCGCGGCGGGAGGGGTCGCCTGCTTGGCCGCCGGGCTGGGCGCGGGTTTCGCGGACGGCGCCTTCGCCGCCGGCGCCGGCTTCGCGGCGGCCGCGAGGCGGTCGTTCTTCTTCGACAGCCGCCCCTCGGCGCCGAAGAGCTGCTCCCAGAGGAGCGCGAACGGGCTCGCCACGTAGATCGAGGAGTAGGTGCCGACGACGATGCCGACCGTCATGACGAAGGCGAAGCCGCGCAGGACGTCGCCGCCGAGGAAGAGCAGCGAGGCGACCGTGAGCATGGTCAGGCCCGAGGTCATGATGGTCCGCGAGAGGGTCTGGTTGATCGACTCGTTCATCACCTCGATGAGCGGCTTGCGGCGGTTCTTCCGCATGTTCTCGCGGATGCGGTCGAAGATGACGACGGTGTCGTTCGTCGAGTAGCCGACGAGGGTGAGGAAGGCGGCGATCGTCGTCAGGTTGAACTCCAGGCGGAAGAGCGTGAAGAGCCCCAGGGTCACCAGCACGTCGTGGAGGCTCGCCATGATGGCGCCGATGCCGAAGCGCAGCTCGAAACGGAACCAGATGTAGGCGAGCATGCCGAGGAGCGAGAAGATGACCGCCCAGAAGCCTTGCGCGCGGAGCTCCTTGCCGATCTGCGGCCCCACGGTCTCGACGCCGATGATGGCGTAGTCGCCGAGCGTGCCGCCGCGCTGGAGAGCCTGGACGACGGCCGGCGAGACGCCCGGCACCTTCGCCACCTCGTCCCAGGCGTGGAAGACGGCGGCCTTGCGCCGGGCCGAGAGGATGGCGTTGGCGGTCGCCGAGTAGTGGGCCGTCGCCGCGTCGACGCCCTGCGCCGCCACGTGGTCCGGATCGGCCTGGAGGAGGAACTGGGTGACCGTCTCGACGCCGACGGCGTTCAAGTCGACCTTCCCCTGCTGGCCCTGGTTGTAGCGGTGGTTGAGGGCCTGCACGATGCGGTCCCGGCTGCCTTCCTCCGAGCCCTTGATCACCCGCGTCTTGATGATGATCTCGTGGTCGACGTCGGCGCCGTAGCGCTGGATCTCGGCGGCGCCGAGGCCCTGGGTCTCGAGCAGGCGGCGCAGCTCGTCGACCTGCGAGGACTGCTTGAAGCGGAGCTTGACCGTGGTGCCGCCCGCGAAGTCGATCCCCAGGTTCATCAGCCTGGCGTGGTTCCAGATCGCGTAGACGCCCCCCATGACGAGGACGAGGGAGACCACGATCCAGAACTTCCGGTACTTCATGAAGTCGATGTGGGTGTCGCGCAGCAGCTCCATCGCGTGCTCCTTGTCTCGACCGGCGAGACCCTAGATCGAAAGCCTCTGCACCCGGCGCCGGGAGAGCACCAGGTCGAAGATCCAACGGCTGACGAAGACGGCGGTGAACAGCGAGGCGAGGAGACCGATCGTCAGGGTGACCGCGAAGCCCTTGATGGGGCCGGTGCCGAACTGGAAGAGGATCATCGCCGAGACGATGGTGGTGACGTGGGTGTCGATGATCGACGTCCAGGCGTGCTCGAACCCGAGATCGATCGCCGAGCGCACCGTCCTGCCGGCGCGCAGCTCCTCGCGGATGCGCTCGAAGACGAGGACGTTGGCGTCCACCGCCATGCCGATGGTGAGGATGATGCCGGCGATGCCGGGGAGGGTGAGCGTCGAGTGGAAGGCGCCCAGGCCGCCGAAGAGGATGAGCACGTTCAAGACCAGCGCCATCACCGCGTTGACGCCGGTCAGGTTGTAGATGAGGAGCATGGTGATGACGACGAGCGAGGTGCCGAGGATGCCGGCGCGCAGGCCCTGCTGGATGGAGTCGCGGCCGAGCGAGGGGCCGACGGTGCGCTCCTCGAGGTAGGTGAGCGAGGCGGGCAGCGCGCCCGAGCGCAGCACCGTCGAGAGGTCGTCGACCTCCTGCTGGGAGAAGTTCCCCTCGATGATCCCCGAGTCGGTGATCTTCGAGTTGATCTTCGGCGACGAGACGACGCGGCCGTCGAGGACGATGGCGAGGCCGCGGCCGACGTTGGCGCCGGTGGCGGCGCCGAACGCCTGCGAGCCGGCCGGGGTGAGGGTGAACTGCACCACCGGCTGGTTGAACTGGCCCTGGCTCGGGCGCGCGTTCTTCAGGTCGCGGCCGGTGATCACCCGCCGCCGCTCGAGCCCGTAGTACTCCTTGCCGGACACCTGGTGGGTCTCGCGGTCGGTCTTGTCGCCGTCCATGATCTCGACGTCGGCGGGGAGCTGGCCGTTGTAGTGCTGGAGGATCTCCTCGCGGCTCGCCGCGCCGCCGCCGTTGGGCGGATAGGCGGTGAGGCGGAACTCGAGGAAGGCGGTGTTCTTGATCAGCCGCCGCACGCGCTCGGGGTCGTCGACGCCGGGGAGCTCGACGACGACGCGGTTGTTGCTCGCCTCCTGGATCACCGGCTCGGAGACGCCGAACTGGTCGACGCGGTTCCTGATCGTCTCGACCGCCTGGCGCACGGCGAGCCGCTCGTTCTCGTTGACGCTCTTGTCGTCCATCTTGTAGACGAGGCCGCCGGCGCCGCGGGCCAGGGAGTAGTTGCGGAACGAGTCGGCGACGTACTTGGTCACCGCGTCGCGGTTCGCCTCGGTGGCGCCGGTGACCTCGAAGCTCGAGTCGCCGACCCGGCGGGAGGAGACGCCCGTCCAGCCCTTGTCCTTGGCGGTGGCGAGCAGCCGGTCGACGTCGGAGTCGACCTCGGCGCGCACGGCGTCCTCGGTGTGGACCTGGAGGACGAGGTGCATGCCACCCTGGAGGTCGAGGCCGAGGTTGATCTTGTTCTTGGGCGGGTAGGCGAGGACGATGGCGACGATGATCGACGCCGCGATCACCAGACCGCGCCCGAGCAGGTTGCGGTTCATCTTACTTGGCCCCCTTGTCGCCGTCGTCCTCGAGCCCGGAGATCGCCGACTTGGCGACGCGGAGCCTGACGTTGTCGGCGACCTTCAACAGGACGACCGTGGGCTCGATCGCGGCGACCTCGCCATAGAGGCCGCCGTTGGTGACCACCCGGTCCCCCTTCTTGAGGTTCTCGATCTGCTGCTGCAGGGCGCGCTGGCGCTTGCGCATGGGCATGATGAGGACGACGTAGAACACCCCGAACATGAGGATCATCGGCACGATCGGCGAGGAGACGAGGGCTCCGAGCCCGCCGGGGGTGGCCGCCAGGGGAATGGCGGACAGGCAGGCGGCGGGGAGGAGGGTTGCGGTCATGTTCGGGCCCCGGCAGGTCGACCTGCCTTGCGAGCTCTTCGGCTCAAGCGTGCTCCAGGGGAGTGAGACGACGTTTCGCGATCAGTTCCGTCAGCGCACCAAGCGAGATAGCTTGCCTGACCTCGGCCATGAAGTCAAGGAAATAGCGCAGGTTGTGGAGGGTGGCGAGGACCGGCGCCGTCAGCTCGCCGGCGCGCATCAGGTGGTGGAGGAAGGCGCGCGAGAGGCGGGCGCAGAGCGGGCAGGCGCATTCCGGGTCGGCGGGGCGGGGATCGTCCCGGTAGCGCGCGTTCTTGATCCTGAGGACTCCCTCGCGGGTGAAGAGGACGCCGTGGCGGGCGTTGCGCGCCGGCAGCACGCAGTCGAAGAGGTCGACGCCGCAGGCGACGGCATGGAGGAGGTCGTCGGGGTAGCCCACGCCCATGAGATACCGCGGCCGCGCCGCGGGCAGCGCCGGGACCGTCCACTCGACGACCGCCCGCCGCAGGGGCGCCGGCTCGCCCACCGAGACGCCGCCGACGGCGAAGCCGTCGAAGTCGAGCTCGCCGAGCGCCGCCGCGGCGGCCAGGCGGAGGTCCTCGAAAGTGCTCCCCTGGACGATGCCGAAGACGGCGGTCCGCCCGCGGGCGTCGGCGGAGCGCGACGCCGACGCCCGCCGCGCCCAGGCGAGGGTGCGCTCCCAGCTCGCCGCCGCCGCGGCGGGCTCGACGGGCCACGGCGGGCACTCGTCGAGGACCATGGCGACGTCGACCCCCAGCCTCTCCTGCATGCCGATCACCCCCTCGGGGGTGAAGCGGACCGGCGAGCCGTCGAGATGGCTGCGGAAGGTCACGCCGTCGGCGTCGACGGCGCGCAGGCCGCCCAGGCTCCACACCTGGAAGCCGCCGCTGTCGGTCAGGATGGGACCCTCCCAGCCGGTGAAGCGGTGGATGCCGCCGAGCCCGGCCACGACGTCGACGCCGGGGCGCAGCGCCAGGTGATAGAGGTTGGCGAGGAAGATCTCGGCCCCCGCCTCGGCGAGCGCCTGCGGGGTCACCCCCTTGACCGCGCCCAGCGTCCCCACCGGCATGAAGGCCGGCGTCTCGACGGTGCCGTGAGGCGTCGTCAGCCGGCCCCGCCGCGCCGCGCCGCAGACGGCGTCGATGGAGAAAGAGAGGGGCATCGGATGGGCCAGCCTCCCCCCGGAAGGGGTTGGCTGGAGGAGGGGGAGGAGCTTTCCTAGCTTCCGGAGCCGGGTTGCTTCGTCTTGCTCGCCTCGCGGTCGAGGTCGATGATCCGCGTCTCGACGCCGGCGGGGAGCTTGAGCACGAAGCGGTCGCCCGGCAGCTGCGGATTGAGCTGCAGGTCCTTGAGCTGGTACTCGGTGACGTCGCCGTCGCCCTCGACGTAGCGCACGCGGGTGGGGAAGAACCGCTGCGCGTCGATCCACAGGGTCATCGACTTGAGGCGCTTGGCGATCCGCGCGTAGCGGGGGGTGAGCTCCAGGCGGTAGGGCTCGCTCTTCACCTTGGGGATCTCGAGGGTGACGGTGAAGTAGTCGAGGAGCGTCTGCATCGAGCCGCTGGCGCCGAGGTATTTGAAGACCTGGTTCGAGTAGCGGCCGACCTTCAGCTTGTCGGCCCGCCCGAGGTCGCGGTACCAGGTGGTCATCTGCTCGCCGTCGATCACCACGGTGATCGGGTTGGGCGAGGAGTACTCCCAGCGCACCCGGTTGGGGGCGGCGTAGGAGAACTCGCCGGTCGAGTCCTCGGGCTTGACGAGGAGCGAGCTCTCGCGGTGCTGGACGAACCGCGCCTGGAGCGTGCGCAGCCCGCTCTGCTCGAGCTTGACGCGGTCGATGAGCGCCTGCAGCCGCTGGGTGCCGGTGAGGCCGGCGGCGCGCGGATCGGGGGGGACCGCCGGCGCGGCCTTGGCGAGCGCGGCGAGCGGCGCGAGGCAGGCCAGCGCGAGGAGAGCGAGCACGGCGGGCGCGGAGCGGAGCGTCATGGCCTTTCGATCGTAGCGCCCGCGGAGGCTCGAAGCAAGCGCCGGTTGACAGCCCCCGAGGGCGATGCTAGCTTCGCGCCCTCGCAAAAACCGGTCCTCCGACCGACCGCACGGGAGCCGCGATGGCCGATCTCAACCTGGGCAACAAATTCGAGTGTTACAACTGCGGCACGAGGTTCTACGACCTCGGCAAGTCCGAGTCGATCTGCCCCAAGTGCGGCGCCAACCAGAAGGACTCCGACCGCGGCGACAAGTCGTCGGCGGCGGCGCCGGCGAAGCGCAAGCGCAAGGTGGAGGTGCCGAAGCCGGTCGAGGTCGACGAGGAGGTCCCGATCGAGGATCTGCCGGACGACGCGCTGCCCGAGACCGAGATCGAGACCGAGACCGAGCTGGCGGACGACGAGGAGGAAGAGGACCTCGAAGAAGAGGCCTAGCCCGCTCGCGGCCTTCGGGCTGGGCGGCAACGCCGGCTCGCCGGCCGCGGTGGAGGCGACCCTGGCGCGGGCCGTCCGCGCGCTCGCCGCGGCTCTCGGACCGCTGGCCGTCGCGCCGCTCTACCGCAGCGCTCCCCGCTCCCCGATCCCGCAGCCACCCTTCCTCAACACCGCCGTTCTCGTCGAGACCTCCTGGGAGCCCGAGGCGCTCCTGGCGCTCGCCAAGGCGCTCGAGCGGGCCGCCGGCCGCCGGCGCGGGCCTCGCTACGGGCCCCGCCCGCTCGACGTCGACCTCCTCCTCTGGGGCGACCGCGTCTCGCCGGCCCCCGAGCTCACCCTCCCCCATCCCGCCCTCGCCTCCCGCCGCTTCGTCCTCGCGCCGCTAGCCGACCTGGCGCCCGACCTCCGCGTGCCCCCGAACGGCGCCACGGTCGCCGAGCTGCTCGCCCGCGTCGGCCAGGAGGGCGAGGTCGAGCGCATCGGCTGGAGCGGCGCGCCGCCGGCTCCCCTCCGCTATCCCCCGCCGGGCGGGTCGGATAGCGTATAGGCATCGTTCGAAGATCGGAGGCGAGGGATGCTGGGAGGGGTGGTCATCGCGCTGGTGCTCGCCCTCTGGGGGGCGCAGGCGGCGGTGCCCTGGCGGCTGCGGAGCGTCGGGGGCGAGGGAAGCGAGGGCGGCGACCGCGACGACGGCTACGACGCCGACGACGCCGATCATGAGCCGCGCCGGCGCTGGGCGTTCGCGGCCCTGCCGCTCCTTCTGACCGCCATCCTCGCCGCCCTCCTCTACCTGCGCGCGCGGCCGGACGCCGCGGTCGCCGCCGGTCTCTCGCCGCTCCTCGCCAACGTCCCGGGCCGCATCCTCGCCGTCCTCACCGCGGCGCTCCTCGCCTCCGACCTGCTCCTCGCCCTGACGCGGGGCCGCCTCGAGCGGCAGGGCTGGGCGATCGCCGCCGCCCTCGGCCTCGCCTCGCTCGCCGCCACCAGCCTGAGCGCCGAGCTGCTGCGGGTGGGAGAAGGCCCCGCCTCGCCGGCCCACATCCTCCTCCTCGCCGCCGCCTGCCGGCTCCTCGTCGCCCTCGCGGCCGGCGAGATCCTCGCGCCGGGCCGCCCGCTCCTCGCCCTCGCCGCCGGGCTCGCCCTGCCGCTCTACCTGCTCCTCCTGCCCGCCGACCTCCGCCACCTCGTGGCGGCCGGCGGCGGCTGGCTGCCGCTCGCCGCCTCCGCGGTCCTCTTCCTCGCCGCGCGCTTCCTGCCGCCGAGCCTCCGCCGCGCCGGCCTCGCCGGCGGCGTGCTCCTCGCCGGGCTCTTCTTCGGCCTGACCGCCGAGCTCTCGCAGTCGCTCGCCGGCCAGCCGCTGCCGCCCCTCCCGCCGCTGCCGGGCTGAGGCCCGGCCGGGGGCGGAAGCTCCGCCGCTCCCATCGCGCCCATCGCGCCGCCGGCGATCCCGTTTCGCGGCCGCCGGGGACTCTCCCCGCGGGCAATGGAAGCGAGATCGAGACATAGCCATTTCCGGTGTCTCCATTCCGTCCCTTGGGGACCATTCCTTGTAGGAGACAGGCGCCGGCGGCGATGTCGCCGTCCGGAGAAATCTGTCTCGAAAGGGGAATCTCATGTCGCTCATCCGTCTGCGCTCCACTCCGATCGCCCTCGCGCTCCTCGCGACGCTCCTCCTCGTGCCGTCCGTCGCCGCCGCCGCGCCAAGGAGCAGCCCCGCGGTCCACGCCGCCGCCGGCTCGAGCTTTCTCACCTACGTGTGGCACACGCTGCAAAGCCTGTGGGGAGCTGCGGGAATGATCATCGACCCGAACGGCGCGCACGTCGATGGCACGCCGGCGACGGGCGGCGGAACGACCAGCTTCACCAGCGGCTCCCTGCCCGAGGGAGTCTCGATCGACCCGAACGGCCAACACCTCACCAATCCGAGCGGAACGGCCAACGCCGCCGGCGGCTCGTTGCCGGAGGGGACCACGATCGACCCTCACGGTTAAGGATCCTCGTCTCGGCGGGGCCGGTGGGGCCGACCGGCCCCGCCTGTTCTCGCCGGGTGTCACTAATTTGGCCCCTGATGCAACTAAATCTTTGGAGCTTGAACTAAAGTCCAGGGTGGAAGAACCACCCTGGTCCCGGAGGGCACCCTAGTGCCTCACCCATCCTTGGAGACTCTCGCGAGATGGCTGGCCGGCCGGCTGGAGCACGACGAGGTGCTCTCAGAGATCGCTCCGCATCTGCTGGACCGGTGTCCGGAATGCCAGGCCAAGTTCGACGAGGTCCAGCAGCTGCTCCGCGAGGTGGGGCACTGGGACGAGGAGATCGCCGTGGTGGAGAGCCGCCAGGCGCCGGAGCTCGTCGCCCGACTGTGCAATCACCCTTTCGAAGAGCAGCTCCAGCTCGTCGACGAGCGCGAGGAGTTTCAGACCTGGGGTCTCTGCGGCTTGCTGCTCAAGCAGAGCTCGCTGGCGGTCTTCGAGAGCCCAGAGCGGGCGATCGATCTCGGGGAGCTTGCGGTCCGCATCACCAATCATCTGGGCGATGTCTACGATCCCAACTGGGTGCTCGACCTGCGAGCTCGGGCCTATGCCTGCCTGGGCAACGCACAGCGCGTTCTCGGTGAGCTGCGAAGCTCCGAGACCGCCTTCCGGCTCGCCGAGCGATGTCTCGCCCAAAGCACCTCGGGAAACCTTCTCGTCGTCGCGGAGATCCGCGATCTGAAGTGTTCGCTCCGTCGAGCGCAGCGGCGCTTCGAGGAGGCGTTGGCACTGGCGAACGAAGCCCTCGATCTCTACCTCGAGACATCGACCGGTCATGGGGTCGCGAAGATGCTGCTGCAGAAATCGAAGATCCTGCGCGAGCTCGGTGACGTCGAAGCCGCGATCGATCTCCTCGAGCGCGAGAGCGGAGCGATCGATCCGATCACGGAGCCTCGGTTGTACATCTACGCCCGCTTCAACCTACTCGACAACCTTACCCAGGCCGAGCGCTATGAGGATGCCGAGAAGCTCCTGCCCGAGGTGCAGGCGCTGTTTCAAGAGGCCGCTCAGCCGCTCGATCTCGTCCGCCTGCGCTGGGCCGAGGCGAACATCGCCTTTGGCCTCGAGCGCGTCGAGGAGGCCGAGGCGGCCTATCGCGACGTGCAGCGGGAGTTCCTCGACCGCCGCATGGGATACGACGCGGCGCTCGTCTCGCTCGACCTCGCCATCCTCTACGCCGAGCGGGGCGCCACGCGGGACCTCAAGCGGCTGGCGAGCGAGGTGATGCCCGCCTTCGAGTCGCGCGAGGT
>DATBQN010000287.1:0-3423 GCA_036560825.1 Thermoanaerobaculia bacterium | reverse complement strand
CCGATGGGGTGGCCGAGCGCGATCGCGCCGCCGTCGCGGTTGACCTTCGCGGGGTCGAGGTCGAGCCGCTTGACGCAGGCGAGGACCTGGCTCGCGAAGGCCTCGTTGAGCTCGACGTCGTCGATCTCCCCGAGGCCGACGCCGGTCTTGGCGAGGAGCTGCTCGACCGCCGGCACCGGGCCGATCCCCATGATCCGCGGCGGAACCCCCACCACCTGCCAGCCGACCAGCCGGGCGACCACGGGCAGGCCCAGCTCGGCCGCCGCGGCGCGCGAGGCGACGACGATCGCCGCCGCGCCGTCGGTGATCCCGGAGGCGTTGCCGGCGGTGACCGTGCCGCCCTCGCGGAAGACCGGGGCGAGCCGCTCGAGCGAGGCGAGCGTCACGCCGTCGCGCGGATGCTCGTCGCGCTCGACCACCGTCTCGCCCTTCCGGCCGGGCACCTTGACGGCGACGATCTCGGCGTCGAAGCGGCCCTCGCCGCGCGCCCGCTCGCAGCGCTGCTGGCTGGCGAGCGCGAAGGCGTCGGCCTCGGCGCGGTCGATGCCGACCTCGGCGGCGAGCTCCTCGGCGGTCTCCCCCATGACGAGGCCGGAGAGCGGATCGTCGAAGCCGTCCTTGTACATGCCGTCGACGATCTCGGCGTGGCCCAGCCGGTAGCCCCAGCGCGCGCGCGGCAGTAGATAGGGCGTGTTCGACATGCTCTCGGTGCCGCCGGCGAGGACGACGCGCGCCTCGCCGGTCATGATCGTGCGCGCCGCCGAGAGCACCGCCTGGAGGCCGGAGCCGCAGGCCTGGTTGACGGTGTAGGCGGGGCGGTCGTCGGGGACGCCGGCGCGGTGGGCGACCTGGCGAGCGGTGTTGGGGCCGCCGCCCGCCTGGCGCGCGTGGCCGAGGATCACCTGGTCGACGCGGGAGGGGTCGAGCCCGGCGCGGGAGAGCGCGGCGGCGGCCGCAGCCGTGCCGAGGTCTGCCGCGGTCAGGGGAGCGAGGGCGCCGCCGAACTTGCCGATCGGCGTGCGCACCGGCGCCGCGAGGACGATGTCGTGGCCGTCGCTCTCCACCCGCGCGCTCACTTGCCGACGAAGACGGTCTTCGACTCGGTGTAGTACTCGAGGGCCTGCTTGCCCAGCTCGCGCCCGAACCCGCTCTGCTTGTAGCCGCCGAAGGGGGCCCCCGAGTCGTACCAGTTGTACTGGTTGATCCACACCGTGCCGGCCTGCACCTCGCGCGCCACCTGGTGCGCCTTGCCGATGTCGCGTGTCCAGACGCCCGCGGCGAGGCCGTAGATCGAGGCGTTCGCCTGCGCCACGGCGTCCTTGACGTCGGCAAAGGGGATGACCACGAGGACCGGCCCGAAGATCTCCTCGCGGGCGACCTTCATGTCGTTCGAGACCGCGTCGAGGATGGTCGGCTGCATGAAGAAGCCCTTGCCGCCCACCTGCGCCGCCTCGCCGCCCCAGGCCACGCGGGCGCCCTCCGCCCTGCCGGCCTCGACGTAGGAGAGGACCGTCTCGCGCTGCTTGCCGGAGACCAGGGCGCCCAGCCGGGTGCGCGGATCGAGCGGGTCGCCGGGTACCAGCTTCTTCGTCCGCTCGACCAGGCGCTCGACCAGCTCGTCGTGGACCTTGGCCTCGACGAACAGGCGCGAGCCCGCGGCGCACACCTCGCCCTTGCCGTAGAAGATGCCGTTGTAGGCGCCCTTGACCGCGGCGTCGAGGTCGGCGTCGGCGAAGACGATGTTGGGCGACTTGCCGCCGAGCTCGAGGGTCAGCCGCTTGATGGTGTCGGCGGCGCCGCGCATGATGTCCTTGCCGACCTCGGTCGAGCCGGTGAAGGTGATCTTGGCGATGCCGGGGTGCTCGACGAGGGCGTTGCCCATCTCGCTGCCGCGGCCGGGGAGGACGTTGAGCACCCCCGGCGGCAGGCCCGCCTCGCTCGCCAGCTCGGCGAACTTGAGCGCCGTCAACGGTGTGTAGGAGGCCGGCTTGTGGATCACCGTGTTGCCGCAGGCGAGCGCCGGCGCGATTTTCCACAGCGCCTGGATGATGGGGAAGTTCCACGGCGTGATCGCGGCGATGACGCCGACCGGCTCGCGCAGGGTGTAGGCGAGGACGAAGGGGCCGCCGATGGGGAGCGTCTCGCCGGTCACCTTGTCGGCCCAGCCGGCGAAGTAGCGCAGGGCGTCGATCGCCGCCGGGATGTCGACGTAGCGCGACTCGAAGATCGGCTTGCCGTTGTCGAGGGTCTCCAGGAGCGCGAACTCGTCGATCCGCGACTCCAGGAGGTCGGCGATCTTCCACAGCAGGCGCCCGCGCTCGCGGGGCGCGATCTTCCGCCCCCAGTCGCCGTCGAGCGCCGCGCGCGCCGCGGCGACGGCGCGGTCGACATCCGGCGCCGACGCCGAGGCGACCTCGCAGATCGTCTCCTCGGTCGCCGGGTTCTCGGTCGCGAAGGTCCTGCCGCCCGCGGCCGCCGTCCACTCGCCGCCGATCCAGAGGCGGGGCGGCGGCAGCTTCGGCGCGGCGGAGGCGGCGTCGGCGACCCGCGGGGAGCTCTCGGTGGCCGCCACGTCAGACCCCCTTGAACTGCGGCTGCCGCTTGGAGACGTAGGCGTCCAGGCCTTCCTTGGCGTCGGCGCTCTCGAAGAGCTGCTGCTGCAGCTCGCGCTCGATGGCGAGGCCGCTCTCGAACGGCACCTCGGCGCCCGACTGCACGGAGCGCTTGATGCGGCCGACCGCCTTGGAGGCGCGGTTGGGCGGGCAGAACTGGCGCGCGTAGGCATGGATCTGGCCCATGAAGTCGTCGCCGTCGAGGATCTGGTTGACGATGCCGATCTGCTGCGCCTCCTCGAACGAGATCAGGCGCCCGGTGATCATGAGGTCGATCGCCAGGTTCTTGCCCACCCGGCGGGCGAGCCGCTGGGTGCCGCCGGTGCCGGGAAGGACGCCGAGGTTGATCTCCGGCAGGCCGACCTTGCCGGAGCCCTTCTTGGCGATGAGGAGGTCCGCCGCCATGGCGATCTCGAGGCCGCCGCCCACGGTGTGCCCCTCGAGCGCCGCGATCACCAGCTTCGGGGTCTGCTCGAGGCGGTTCAGGGTCTCGTTGGCGTGCAGGCAGAAGTAGTACTTGAAGTGGGGGTCGGCCGTCTTCAGCATGTTGATGTTGGCGCCGGCGCAGAAGAACTTCTCCCCCTTGCCCGCCAGCACCAGCACATAGACGTTCTTGTCGAAGCGCGCCTCGAGGATCGCCTCGTCGAGCTGGCGCATCATCTCGTGGGTATAGGTATTGGCCGGAGGATCGTCCAGGGTGATGTAGCCAACCCCTTCCTTCACCTCGTAGTGGACCAGGGTGCGCTCCGCGGCGCCTTCCGCAGCGTTCGGCTGAGCCATCGTCGTCTCCTTGCTTGAGGGGATGTCGAAT
>DATBQN010000286.1:0-13633 GCA_036560825.1 Thermoanaerobaculia bacterium | reverse complement strand
CCCCCTGCGCCATGTTGCCGGCGCTCGCGGTGTAGACGCCGCCGGCCAGCCGCTGCGGACCGGCGAGGCGCATGGCGTTCGCCGCGCCGCGCAGCTTGAAGGAACCGATCGGCTGCAGGTTCTCGAGCTTGAGCCAGATCTCTCCCGGCGCGTCGTCGACGTTCAGGCGCACGAGCGGCGTGCGGACCGCGGCGCCGCGCAGCCGCTCGCGGGCGGCGCGCACGTCGTCGAGCGAGGGTGCGGCGAGGGCGATGGGCATCGGAGGCCTCCTCAGCGCGGCAGCGCCGTCCCGCGCCCGCCGGCGAGGGCCTTCTCGTAGACGTGGTGAGCGGCGGCGAGGTCCTCGACCGCGAGGCCGAGCGACTCGAAGAGGGTGATCTCGTCCTCGCCGCGGCGCCCGCGGAGCCGCCCGGCGACGAGATCCCCCAGCTCGCCCTGGATGTGGTCCTTCCCCACCGCCCCCTCGGCGATGGCGAGGAGGAGGTCGCCGGCCTCGGCGAGCGCCGACTCGCGGGAGTCGACGAAGAGGCGGGCGCGGGCGACGACGGCGGCGTCGATCTCGCGCACGGCGGGCGAGCAGGAGCCGACGGCGTTGACGTGGGCGCCGGCCGCGAGCCACTCGCCCCGGAGCACCGGCTCGCGCGCCGCGGTCACCGTGCAGACGAGGTCGGCGCCGGCGACCGCCGCCGCCGGCTCGCCCGCGACCTCGATCGGCAGGCCGTGCCGCGCGCCCTCGGCGGCGGCGAAGCGGCGCGCGCTGTCGGGATTGCGGCTCCACACGCGGACGCGGGCGATCGGCCGCACGGCGCGGAGGGCCGCGAGGTGCGTCGCCGCCTGGACGCCGGAGCCCAGGATCGCCAGGTCGCAGGCGCCGGCGCGGGCGAGGAGGCGCGTCGCCAGCCCGGAGACGGCGGCGGTGCGGATGGCGGTCACCGAAGCGGCGTCGAGGATCGCCAGCGGCACGCCGCGCGCGGCCTCGAAGAGCAGCACGAAGCCCTGATGGGAGTCGAGACCCTGCTCGTGGTTGGCATGGAAGACGGTCACCAGCTTGGCCCCCGTGAGCCGCCGCACCTCGCCCCCGGCGCGCCGGTCGAGGTGCCCCGGCATCGTCCCCAGGAGGCCCTGGTGGTCGGCCGTCCACAGCGCCGAGCGCAGCGGCTGCACGGCCTCGCCGCGGGCGAGGGCCGCGAAGGTCTCCGCCATCACCTCGATCGCCTCCGCCATCGGGAGGAGGCTCTCGACGTCGCACCGGTCGAGGAAGAGGAGGGGCGGCAGCTCGCGGGAGGCGGGCGTCATGGCGCGGGTCAGGGGCCGGTCGGGCGGACGAGGACCGTCCCACGCCGCCCGCGGAGATCGATCTTCACCTCGGTATGGCCCGCGGGCAGCCGATCGGGGTCGATCGACAGCAGGTAGTAGCCGGTGATGGCGCGCGCCAGCTTGCTCGTGGCCTGGGAAGGAAAGTACGTCGTCTTCTCGTAGGTGCCGCCGGTGTCCGCGGCGACCTGGCGCAGGCCGACCTCGAGGTCGTGGTAGATCGAGTCGTCGACGTCGATCACGAAGACGGTGGCGTGGGCCCGCGCCAGCGCGTCGCGTGCCGGACCGTACTCGTGGGTCATGCGGGTGCCGACGCCCGCGGTGTAGGCGCCCAGGCCCCAGCCCAGGTAGACGACGACCTTCTCGCCGGGGAGGCTGGAGAGCGCATCGGCCATCACCTGGATGGCGCGCTCCGGGGTCGCCACCTCGACCGGCTCGTCGCGCTCGAAGTGCGCTGCGAACGGCGAGCGCTCGGCCGCCGGCGGCTCCGGCGGGCGCCCGCCGAAGCGCACGGCGTGCCAGAGCGCGTCCTTCACCCGGCCGCGGTCGGCGGTGAGGTCCTGCCAGAGCTTGAGGTGCGAGTCGAACGAGACGACCGCCACACGGTCGGCAGGGGTGAGCGTCGCCAGCACCTCGTCGAGGAGCGGCAGCATGCGCAGGTGGCCCTTGGTGCGGTTGGGGGCGTTGATGTCGGCCTGGACGAAGAAGACGAGCGTGCGGCCCTCCCGCTCGGCGACCGGGAGGAGCGGCCGGGGCGGAAGCGGGGGCCAGGCCTCGATCGAGGGGTGGTCGTCGGGAGCCCGAGCGGGAGCGCGCGGCGCCTCGAAGCCCTGCCAGTCGAGCGCGGAGACCGGGATCTCCCGCCTGCCCGCCGTCACCCGGAAGTCCTCCGGCTTGAGGCCGAGGATCGGGGCGCCATAGCTGTCGAGCACGCGCACGACGAAGGTCGAGAGCCGCACCTCGATGCGCTCGCCGAATGTCCCCTGCGGGTCCTGCGCGCGTCCGGCGGCCGCCGACGCCAGCAGAGCACCGAGGAGGAGCAGCGAAAGATGGGTCGAGCGGGTGACCGGCGAGCGAAACCTCGTCTCAATCCGGTGAGACATCGAGCGATGGTGGATCTCGCGTTCCTCCCCCCTGGGGGGGCGGTGGTTGGGACAGGGGGGAGGACAGGAGGGGGGCGGGCTCGGAGAATCTCCTAGCGCAACCCGCCCCCATCCTGACCTTCCCCCTTCCCCAACCTGCCCCCTCCCAGGGGGAAGGAACCCGCGGCACGAAACTTGACCCAACACGTAGGATTCTCCTCAAAGAGCGTCAGTAGACCTTATAGACTGCTCGACGCCTCCGTCGCAAGAGATCGAGGACGAGCCATGAGCGACTATCACATCAACATCTTCTGGAGCGACGAGGACGCCGCGTATGTGGCGGACATTCCCGACCTCGACTCCTGCTCTGCTTTGGGGCACTCTCCCGAAGAGGCCCTTGCCGAGGTCGAGCGAGCCAAAGAGGCATGGCTCGCAGCGGCCCGTGAATCTCTGCACCGATCCCTCACAGCGTAGCCACCCCTTTTCGCCGCCGGCCGCGCGGGAACGCCGCGTCGATCCGCGCCACCTCGTCCGCGGAGAGCTCGAGGTCGGCGGCGGCGGCGTTGGCTTCGACGTGGTCGCGGCGGGCGGCCTTGGGGATGGCGAAGAGGGCCGGCCCGCGGAGGAGGAAGGCGAGGGCCACCTGATGTGGCGTCGCGCCGCGGCCCGCGGCGATCTCGGCCAGCACCCGGCCGCCGCGGCTGCCGGGCGCCGGGAAGCTTCCCTGGCCGAGCGGGCTGTAGGCGACGACGGCGATGCCGTGCTCCTCGCAGTAGGGGATCACGGCGTGCTCGATGCCGCGCTCCTCCAGGTGGTAGAGGACCTGGTTGCAGGCGATCCTCCCCTCCCCGGCGATGCGCACGGCCCGCGCCAGACCTTGCTCGTCGAAGTTCGACAGCCCCCAGGCGCGGATGCGCCCGCGGTCGACGAGCTCCTCGAAGGCGGCGATCGTGTCCTTGAGGGGATGCGAGCTCGGCCAGTGGAGGAGGTAGAGGTCGAGGTGGTCGGTCCCCAGCCGGGCGAGGCTCCGCTCGCAGGCGGCGACGGTCCCCCGCCGCGACGCGTTCGAGGGGAGGACCTTGCTCGCCAGGAACACCTCGGCGCGGCGCTCGGCCCAGCGTCCGGTCAGAACGGGCGCGAGCATCGTCTCGACCGCCCCCTGCCCGTACATCTCGGCGGTGTCCAGGTGGGTCATGCCGAGGTCGAGCCCTCGCCCGAGCGCCGCCAGGGCCGTTTTCTTGTCCTCCCGCTCGAGGTTCCAGGTGCCCTGGCCGACGATCGAGACCTCGACGCCCATGGGTCCGAAGGTGCGTGTCTTCATGCCGTTGGCCGTGTCATGATCCCTCTCGCATGGGAGTCAAGAGGGAGCGCCAGCCCACCCGCTGCGGTTGGGTGACCGAGGATCCACTCTACCTCGCCTATCACGATGAGGAATGGGGGGTGCCGGTCCACGAAGACCGCCACTTGTTCGAGATGCTCAATCTCGAGGGGGCGCAGGCGGGGCTCTCCTGGATCACCATCCTCAAGCGCCGCGAGGGCTACCGCCGCGCCTTCGACGGCTTCGATGCCGAGCGGATCGCGCGCTACGGCGAGCGGCGGGTCGCCGCGCTGCTCGCCGACGCCGGCATCATCCGCAACCGCGCCAAGGTGGCGGCGACGATCGCCAACGCCCGTACCTTCCTCGCCGTGCGCGACGAGCTGGGGAGCTTCGACCGCCTGGTCTGGCAGTTCGTGGGCGGCAAGCCGCGCCGCAACCGCTGGCGGACGCTCGCCGAGGTGCCGCCCGCGACGCCCGAGTCCGTCGCCATGAGCCGCGAGCTGAAGCGCCGCGGCTTCGCCTTCGTCGGCCCCACCGTCTGCTACGCCTTCATGCAGGCCTGCGGCCTGGTCAACGACCACCTGACGGGCTGCTTCCGCTACCGGCAGGTCTGAGCGGCGTCCTACCCCATCTCGCTGAGGATCTCGGAGAGCGTCACCTCGTCGGCGCCGGCGAGGAGCTCGGCGGCGATCGCCTGGGCGAGGCCGGCGACGGTCGGCGCGCGGAGCGCGCTCTCCTCCGGCAGGGCGACCTGGAAGACCTCGCTCAGGCGCGCCAGCACCTGGCCCAGCTCGGGGGCGCCGCCGCCCAGGGCGAAGAAGTCGTCGTGGATCCCCACCCGCTCGACCGCCAGCACGTCGCGCCAGATCTCCGCGATCACCTCCTCGACGGCGGTCTGCGGCGCCACGTGGCCCGGCGCTCCGACCGGTCTCCGGGCGACCTCCGCCTCTTCTCCAGGGGCGAGGAGCGGCAGCGAGCCGATCGGCAGCTCGGGCGTCTCGACGAGGCCGGCCAGGAGCGTCGAGAGGTGGCCCGCCATGCGCGCCACCGTCGCGGCGTCGAACAGCTCGACGCTGTAGACGAGCGACGCCCAGAGGGCGCTCTCCTCCTCGGCCATCGTCAGGGTGAGGTCGAACGGCGCCCCGCGCTCGGGGAGCGCGATCGACTCGACCGCCAGGCCGCCGAGGTCGATCCGCGCGCCCGGCTCGCCGAGCGCGAAGCCGGCGAGCCCGGGGAGCTGCCCGCCGTGAGCCTTGTGGAGCACGAAGGCGGCCTGGAAGATCGGCGACCAGGCGGGGTCGCGCTCCGGCTGCAGGCGCTCGGCGAGGAGGGGGAAGGGGAAGTCCTGATGCCGGAAGGCGGCGAGGACGCGCGCGCGGGTGGTCTCGACGAGCGCGGCCCCCGTGGGGTTGCCGCGGAGGTCGGCGCGCAGCGCCACCGGGTTGACGAAGTAGCCGACGAGACCGGCGAGGCCGGCCGACTCGCGCCCCGCCGTGGGCGCCCCGACCACCAGCTCCGGCTGCCCGCACTCGCGCGAGAGGAAGACCTCGTAGCCGGCGAGGAGCGTGGTGAAGAGGGTGGCGCCGGCGGCCCGGCCCAGCCCGCGCAGGCGCTCGGCCAGGGCGGGCTCGATGCGCACCGTGCAGGCGCCGCCCACGGACCGCGGCGCGCTCGGGCGCGGCCGGTCGGCGGGCAGCGCGAGCCGGGGCAGCGGGCCCGCGAGCTCGTCGCGCCAGAACTCCCACAGCCGCTCGGCCGCGGGCCCGGCGAGGAGGCGCTCCTGCCAGTGCGCGTAGTCGGTGTACTCGAAGGGAAGCGGCGGCAGCTCCGCGGCGCCTCCCCCGCCGTGCCGGTACAGCAGGGCGAGCTCGGAGAGCAGCACCTCGAAGGACCAGAAGTCGGCGACGATGTGGTGGATGGCGAGGACCACCAGGTGCTCCGCCGGCCGGGATGGCAGGCCGCGGCGGAAGAGCGCCGCGCGCAGGAGCGGCCCGCCGGCGAGGTCGAAGGGCCTCCCCGCCTCCTCCTGCAATCGCTCGCCGAGAAAGCCCTCGCTCCAGGTCGTCGCATCCTCCTCGACGAGCTCGACCTCGCCCGCCGGCAACACCCGCTGCATCGGCTCCCCGCTGCCGAGCGGATCGAGGAGGAAGCGGGTGCGCAGCGCCGGGTGCCGCGCGGTGAGCGCCTCGAGGGCGCGCCGCAGCGCCGGCCGATCGAGCTCGCCGGCGATGCGGCCGGCGGCGGCGATGATGTAGGCGGGGCTGTCGGGGGCGACGCGGGCGAGGAACCACATCGCGCGCTGCCCGTGCGACAGCGGGTGGACGGCGCGGTCCCGCGCCACGGGGACGAGCGGTCCGGCGCCGGCGTCGCCAGGGACAGCGCCGGCGGCGAGGAGCGTCGCGGCGAGCTCTCTCACGCTCGGCCCCTCGAGCAGATCGGCGAGCGGCAGGGCGGCGCCCAGATGGGTCTCGATCGCGTGCCGGAGCTCGATCGCGGTGACCGAGTCGAGGCCGAGGGCGGAGAGCGGCGCGCCGGGATCGATCGCCGCCGTCCCGACCTTGAGCGCCGACGCCGCCCAGCGGCGGAGCTGCCCCTCGAGGGCGGGCCGGCGCCGCTCCTCCGGCAGCGCGGCGAGCGCCTCGGCGGTCAGCTCGGGCCCGGCATCGCCGATCGGCGCGGCGCCCGAGCCGCCTCGATCGTCCGCGGCCTCCGCCGTCAGGTCGGAGACCGCGATCACCTCGAGCGTGCCGGCGAGCAGACCCTGGCGCGCGGCGTGGCGCTGGATCTTGCCGCTCGAGGTCTTGGGGATGGTGCGCGGACGGATCAGCACGACGCGTTCGACCTGCACCTCGTGCTCTTCCGCCACCGCGCGACGGATCGCCTCGGCCACCGGCGCCGCGGCGGCCGCCTCCTCGACCTCCGCCTCCTGGACGATCGTCAGGCGCTCCTCGCCGCCGCGCTCGACGGCGAAGGCGGCGCCGCAGCCCGGGCGGAGCGCGGGGTGGCTGCGCTCGGCGGTCAGCTCGAGGTCCTGGGGATAGAGGTTGCGGCCACGGAGGATGATCAGGTCCTTGATGCGGCCGGTGATGTAGAGCTCGCCGCCGGCGAGGAACCCGAGGTCGCCGGTGCGCAGCCAGGGGCCCTCCCCGGCTTCGGCCGCGAGCCTCGCCCCGAACGTCGCGGCGGTCGCCTCGCGGTTCCGCCAGTAGCCGCGCGCGACGCTCTCGCCGCGCACCCAGATCTCCCCCACCCGGTCGGCCGGCGCGCGGGTCGCGCTCTCCGCATCGACGATGGCGATCTCCTGCCCCGACCAGGCGCGCCCGCAGCCGACGAGGGCGCGGCCGCCCGGCTCGCCGGGCGCCGCCTCGCCGCGCTCCAGCGCCGCGGCATCGAAGACGGCGGCCGAGACCGGTCCGCCGGTGTCGCGCGACGCGCCGGCGACGAAGAGGGTCGCCTCGGCGAGGCCGTAGCAAGGGTAGTAGGCCTGGCGCCGGAAGCCGGCGGGAGCGAACGCCTCGGCGAAGCGCGCCAGCGTCTCCTCGCGCACCGGCTCGGCGCCGTTGAAGGCGGTGTCCCAGCTCGAGAGGTCGAGGTCGGCGCGCTCCGCCGGCGGGATCTTGCGCACGCATAGGTCGTAGGCGAAGTTGGGGCCGCCGGAGGTCGTCGCGCGGTAGCGCGAGATGGCGGCGAGCCAGCGCTTCGGGCTCTGCAGGAAGGCGACCGGCGACATGAGGATGCACGGCGCGCCGAGGAAGAGCGGCTGGAGGACGTTCCCGATGAGGCCCATGTCGTGGTAGAGCGGCAGCCATCCCACGATCACCGAGCTCGCCGACTGGCGGAAGGCCTGGCGGATCATCTCCTCGTTGTGGAGAAGGTTGCCGTGGGTGACCATCACCCCCTTGGGATCGGCGGTCGAGCCGGAGGTGTACTGGAGGAAGGCGAGCGTCCCGCGGTCGGAGCCCGGATCGCGCCAGCCCTCCGCCGCGCCGGGCTCCAAGTCATCCGTCGCCAGCAGGCGGACGGCGGCGAGCTCCGGCACCGCCGCGGCGAGGCCGCCGAGCTTGGCGGCGAGGGCCGAGGTAGTGAGGGCGAGCGCCGGCCGCGCGTCGCGCGCGATGGCCAAGAGGCGCGGCAGGTTGCGGTTCGAGCGCGGCGGATAGGCGGGCACGGCCGCCACGCCGCCGTAGAGGCAGCCCAGGAACGCGGCGACGAAATCGAGCCCCGGCGGGTAGAGGAGGAGCGCCCGCTGGCCCTGGGCGCCGGCGCTCTGCAGCGCCGCGCCGATGGCGCGCGCCTTGCGGTCGAGCTCGGCGGCGGTCAGCGTCTCCTCTTCCCGCTCGCCGTCGGAGAGGAAGGTGTAGAGCCGGCGGTCGGGATCGCCGGCGGCGCGGGCGCGGAGGACGGCGACCAGGCTGTCGGCCCCGGCGGGCGAGAAGGCGGAAGACGGCTCGCTCATGGGTGCGAAGTCCTAGGCGACCGGCGCCGCCGTCTGGACGGCCGCGGCCGGGGCGGCAGCCGATTGGAGGGAGGAGCGGATAGGGGGGAAGTAGACGGCGTCGAGGCGGCCGACGGGCTGTCCCGCGGGCACCCAGGCAGGCAGCTCTTCCCAGGCGAGCGGGCCGGCGAAGCCGAGGTCCGCCGCCAGGCGGGCGGCGAAGTCGGGCATCAGGGGCGCCGCCGTCTGGGCGAGGAGGCGCGCCGCGGCGAGCTCGAGGGCGAGCCCGATCCGCCGCGTGGCGGCGCGCGCCGGCACCGTCGCCCACCAGTCCTCGGCCTTGCCGAAGCGGCGCGCCAGGCGCGCCACCTCGCAGAGCGTGCGGGCGGCCGCCTGCGGCGAGAAGGTCTCCGCCTCGTAGGCCGTCGCGGCGTCGCCGGCGAGGCGCGCCAGGGCGGCCGCGAAGCGCTGCTGCTCGGGCGTCCAGGCGCTCTCGGTATCCGGAGTCGGCGGCTCCGGGGGCTCGGGAGCCAGGCCCCCCGACTCCCGCGCGATCGTCTCCCCCAGCCCGGCGAGCCACTCCTGCCATCCCTCGATGAGCTCGCGGGCGACCACCTCCTCGAAGCCGGCGCGGGTGAAGTTCGTGCGCTCGGTCTCCGGGCAGGTGTAGGCGAGGTAGAAGCGCGCCTCGTCGGGCGTCGCGTCGGCGAGCAGCTCGCGGCCCCAGATGGCGTGCTTGCGGCTGGTGGAAAACTTCTTCCCCTCCAGGCGGTAGAACTCGTTCGAGACGAGCGCCGCCTGCAGCCGGATCGACGGATCGTAGGCCTTGAAGAGGGCGGGGATGAAGAGCGAGTACCAGAAGCCGTTGTCGAAGCCGAAGCACTGCACGACGCGCGAGTCCTCGCGGCACCAGAAGCGCTGCCAGTCCCGCGGATCCTCGCCCTGGCGCGAGAGCAGCTCGGCGGTGTAGGCGAGATAGCGCGGCGCCATCTCGCACCAGGCGTAGATCACCTGTCCCTCGAAGCCCTCGATCCCCACCGGGATCCCCCAGTCGGCGATGTGGCTGATGCAGACGTCGGGGAGGCCTTTCTCGATCGTCCGCTCGCACATCGAGCGCAGGTGCGGCGGCATCTTCACCTCGCGGTGGAAGCGCTCGAGGACGTCGACGTGACGGCCGGTGGGGAAGAAGAGGCGGGTGAACTCGCGCCTCTCGGGAGTGGCGCCGCAATCGGCGCAGTAGGCGTTGGCGAGGTCGATGCAGTCGTTGGGGAGGGCGCAGTCCTCGCAGTAGTTGCCCCCCGAGAGCGCGCCGCAGTTGGGGCAGTTGCCGCGGATGTAGGCCTCGAAGAGGTAGCGCCGGCAGCTCGGGCACCAGGGCGAGGGGCCGGTCTTCGCCACCAGATGGCCGCCGTCGTAGAGCCGGCGCACGAAGGCCTGCACCATCGGCCGGTGGAACGCCGAGGTGTTGGGGCGCGCGAAGACGTCCATCTCGATGCGCGCCGCGTGGAGCGTCGCGTCGACCTCGTCCGAGAAGTGGTCGGCCGCCTCCTGGGGACCCATGCCGTACTGCCGCCCGTTGGTGAGCACCCAGGAGAGGTTGTCGTCGCTGCCGCAGAGGTAGTAGGAGTCGACGCCGCGCATCCGGAGATAGCGGTTCTGGACGTCGGCCGCCATGTAGGGGCCGCCGATGTGGCCCAGGTGGAGGTCGCCGTTGGGCGTCGGCGGCGCCGAGGTCAGGAGAGCGCGCGTTGTCCTCATGACGTCAACCTTTCCAGGCTCGAGAACACCTTGTCGAGCTCGCTCTGGCTGAGGCTGGCCTGACTGAGGTCCACTTCCTCGATCACCGCCGCCTGCTCCGGCAGCGCGCTCCCCAGGACGGCCGCCAGGTCGGCGATCGTCTGGTGCTCGAAGAGCTGCTCGGGGGAGAGCTGGAGACCGGCCTCGGCGCAGCGGGAGATCATCTGCACGCCGAGCACCGAGTCGCCGCCGAGGTCGAAGAAGTTGTCGTGCACGCCGACCCGCTCGATGCCGAGCGCCGACTGCCAGACCTCGGCGAGCTTCGACTCCACCTCGCCGGTGGGCGCCACGTAGGGGTTGGGCAGGTCCGGCCGCGGATAGCTCGCCTGCGGCGCGCGCGCGCTGCCGGCGCGCTCCATGATCCGCGTGCGGTCGGTGGTGCGGTAGGTGGCGATGGCCAGCAGGAGGTCGCGCGGCGCCACCGCCACCTGCGGCGTGCGGGCGAGCGACAGCACCCGCCGGAACGCCTCCACGCCCTCGCGCGACAGCATGCCGCCGGAGGCGTGGAGCCCCTTGGCCTTCTCCGCCGCGGGCGGCGGGGCGGCGGACGCCTGCTTCTGCCGCCACATCGCCGGGACGATGCGCTTCATCGTGAAGCCCTCGATCGACATCAGCTCGAGGCCGGTCTCGTCGAGAAGGAGGAGGTCGAAGTGGATGATGTCGCGCGGGCTCAAGTCCTCGTCGGTGCGGCGGAAGTAGCAGAACACGCGCGGGGTGAACGGCCGGCGGTAGCGGATGAGACGATAGGCGAGCGGCAGGAAGGCCTCGCCGGCCAGCAGCGTGCCCATCGAGGTGCCGACGTCGAGGATGGCGGGGTGGATGAAGAAGCGCTCGAGGTCGCCGTGGAACTCCTCCGCCAGCTCGATCTCGAGGAGGCCGCCGCCGTCGCCCGCGACGACGCGGCGGGAGCTCTGCCAGCGCGGCCCCCAGTTGACCGTGGTGTCGCCGACGAGCATCCGCTCCGGCAGGGCGACCTCGTGCTCGAAGGAGGCGAAGAGGGCATTGAGGTCGTGGCGGACCTCCTCGCCCTCCTCGAGCGCGACGATGCGGCCGCGCGCGTGGTCCTGCCAGCCGTCCCCGCCGCCGTTCGGGATCGCCGATGCGATGCGGAAGGTGAAGCCGTCGCCGTCGCGGGTCAGCGTGGTGCGCACCGGCTTGCTCTCGCCGGGCATAGCGATGAGCGGGGTGGCGAAGAGGACGTCGCGCATCTCGATGGGCCCGTCGCCGAAGCGCTGGGCGAACGCCGCCCGCGCGAGCTCGAGCCAGGTGGTGCCGGGCAGCGCGCTCACCTTGAGGATGAGGTGCTCGGCGAGCGCCCATTGGCGCTCGGGGCTGAACTCGGTGGCGTAGACGATCTCGTCCAGCGTCTCGCTCACCCGCTCGTCGATGAGCGGATGGATCTGCGCCTTGACCGCGCGCGGCGGGCGCGGCTTCTCGCGCAGCGAGGGCGGCAGCGCGGTGTTCACCGCCATGCCGACCTCCTGCCAGGCGCCCCAGTTGATCGCCACCGTGAGGCCCGCCGCGCCGCGCCGCGCCTGCGCGTAGGCGTCGAGGTAGTTGTTGGCGCCACAGTAGTCGACCTGGCCGACGCCGCCGAGCACCGCGGCGGTCGAGGAGCAGAGCATGAGGAAGTCGAGCGGCTCGGGAGACTCGGCGAGCACGGCGTCGAGCACCCGCGTGCCCTGCACCTTGGGGGCGAGGACCTGGGCGGCCACCTCGCGGGTCTTCAGCTGGATGACGCCGCCGCCGGCGATGCCCGCGGCGTGGATGACGCCGTGGAGAGCGCCGAAGCGCTGGCGGGCCGCCGCCACGGCGGCGCGCATCGCCTCCGCGTCGACGACGCTCGCCTGGGCGACCAGCACCTCGGCGCCCAGGGCCTCGAGCTGGCGCAGCCCGCGGACGCGGTCGCTCACCGGATCGCCGGCGGGATGGGAGGCGAGCCAGTCGTCCCAGTCGGCGCGGTCGGGCAGCGCGGAGCGGCCGACGAGGACGAGCCGGGCGCGCGCCTCCCGCGCCAGGTGCTCGGCGAAGACCAGGCCCAACCCGCCCAGGCCGCCGGTGATCAGATAGACGCCGCGCTCGCGGAGCCGCGGCTGCCCGGCGGGCGGCTCGATGCGCACCGGGTGATAGCCCTGCGTCCAGCGGTCGCCGCCGCGGTAGGCGACGATCGGCTCCGCGCCCGGCTCCAGGCGCGCCGCCAGCTCGGCGGCGAGGAGATCCACCAGCTCGTCGGCCTCGGCGGCGCCGGCGAGGGGCCAGGGGACGTCGATGCCCTTGACGGCGAGGTTGGCGTGCTCCTGCGAGATGACCTTCACCGGCCCCAGCGCCGCCGCCTTCTCCGGCACCGGCAGCTCGCCCGGCAGGACGGCGTAGAAGCCGTTGCCCACCACGCCGATCTCGACCGCACGGCTGGTGACCCCGGCCTTGACCAGCCCCTGGGTCATGTGGATGAGGCTGTAGAAGCCGCGGTCCAGGGTCGCCGCGACGTCGGCTTCGGGCACCGGACCTCCCGGCCCGTCGTCGATTCCCCACAGGTGGCCGATGACGTCGGGGAGCTCGTCCGCCGCGCGCAGCGCTTCGAACAGCGCCTCGTAATCTCCGCGCGCGGCGGGGTCGATCGTGAAGCGATCGGCAGCGAGCCGCGCGAAGGCGCCGCCGGGCTCGACCCAGGCGACCGCCAGCCCGCGGTCGCGCAGGCGCGAGGCCAGCCGCTCCGCGAGCCCGGCGCCGTCGGCGAAGAGCAGCCATCGCGGCAGCGCCCCGGGCGCGCCGCCCTCCCGCGGCGCCGGACCGAGGGCGAGAGGCGGCGGCGGGACCGATCGCCTCCAGTCGGGCAGGTAGAACCAGTCGGCGACGTCCTTCTTCTTGCGCGACGAGGCCATCCCAAAGAGGCTCGACTCCTCGTCGGTGGGCTCGACCCAGAAGCGCTTGCGCTCGAAGGGATAGGTCGGCAGGACGACCCGCAGCCGCCGCTCGCGGGCGTAGAAGCCCGTCCAGTCGACCTGCCCGCCGTTGGCCCAGACCTGGCCGAGGGCGCCCAGGAGGTGCGGGAGATCCTCCCCGGTGTCCTGCGGATGGCGGAGCGACGAGAGCACGGCGACCGTCGCCGGCTTCCCCGGCTGCTGCTTGGCGAGGGTCGAGAGCGTCTTGCCCGGCCCCACTTCCAGGAGCAGCGCGTCGCCCTCGCCGAAGAGCTCCGCGAGACCTTCGGCGAAGCGCACCGTGCCGCGCAGGTGCCGCGCCCAGTACTCCGGCGCCGTCGCCTCCCCGGCGGTGATCCAGGTGCCGGTGACGTTCGAGATGTAGGGCAGCTGCGGAGCCTGCAGGTCGACCTTCCGCACCTCCTCGAGGAACGGCGCCAGGATCGGCTCCATCATGTTCGAGTGGAAGGCGTGCGAGGTGTGGAGCAGACGGCAGGCGACCCCCTCCCGCGTCAGCCGCTCCTCCAGCGCCGTCACCGCCTCCGCCGGACCCGACACCACCGAGCGACCCGGCGCGTTGGTCGCCGCCAGCGACAGCTGCAGGCCCAGGAGCGGCGCCACTTCGGCCTCCGGCAGCGGCACCGTCAGCATGGCCCCCGGCGGCAGCCCCTGCATCAGACGCCCCCGCGCCGCCACCAGGCCGAGCGCCTCGGCGAGCGTCATCACCCCCGCCAGACAGGCCGCCACGTACTCGCCGATCGAGTGA
>DATBQN010000285.1:0-13471 GCA_036560825.1 Thermoanaerobaculia bacterium | reverse complement strand
AGGAGCACCTCCGCGCCGTGCTCGCGGCAGCGCGCCGCGATCGTCGGCGGGGTGTCCTCCGGCATGGCGAGCCGGGCGGGGAGGCCGGCGGCGGCGGCATAGGCGGCGAGCGCCAGGGCGGCGTTGCCGGCGCTGGCGAGCTGGACGCCGGGCGCGCCGAGCTCGCGCGCGCGGTTGACGGCGAGCGAGAGCCCCCGCGCCTTGAAGGAGCCGGTGGGGTTCGTCGACTCGTCCTTGACCCAGAGCTCGACCTCGCTGCCCTGCGGCGCGAGCGCGCCGAGACGGACGAGCGGGGTCGCCCCCTCGCCGAGGTCGACGCGGGAGTCGAAGCGGGAGAGCGGCAGGAGCTCGGCGTAGCGCCACAGCGTCCAGGGCCGGCCCGGCAGCGCGCGCCGGAGGGCCGCGCCGCGCGCCGCGTCGAGCTCGTACTCGACCAGCCAGGGCGCGCCGGCTGGCGAGAGGAACGCCGGCTCGTCGAGGGGAGCCGTGACGCCCGTCCGCGAGCAGACGAGGCGGCGCGCCCAGCGCTCGGGCTGCTCCATCGTGCGCATGCGCCGGATTATCTCAGCATCGCAGCCTGGATGGAGCGCGGCGCAATCCGGGGAATCGTCGCGCCGAGGCCGTCCCTCTGCACACTTACTTAGAGAAGACCGATGGAGGAGATCGCCATGAAGACGACCAAGCTCTCACGCCGGCTGGCCCTTCTCGTGGCCGGCGCCGCGCTGCTCTCGCTCCCGCTCCCGGCCTCGGCCTGCGCTTTCTACTGTTGGCACGTCGATGCGAGCACAAGCTGCTGCCAGACGCACACCTGCGACATCGTCTGCAGCGGGGGGCCCTCCGGTGGATTCGCGGCGACGGCCCAAGAGACCCAGTGCCGCGCGCCGCTGCCCTTCGCCACCCCGGCGGGGCAGGTGGCGCCGGTCGAGCCGGCGCCGAAGAGCGCCGGCCCCGCTCAGAGCGGCCGCCTGGGATCGGCGAGCGCCGCGAGGTAGCCCTCCCGGTACCGCGCGGCGACCGCGTCCCAGGTGAGCTCGGCCTCGGCGCGCCGCCGCCCGCTCTCTCCCATCGTGCGCGCCCGCTCCGGGCTCGCCAGCAGGTCGCCGAGCGCCCGGCCCAGCGCCGCCGCGTCTCCCTCCCGCACCAGGAGGCCGGTCTCGCCGTCGGCGACCGCGAGCGGGATCCCCGAGACGCGGGAGGCGACGACGGGCAAGCCGGTCGCCATCGCTTCGAGGATCACGTTCGGCAGGCCGTCGACGTTCCCCCGCCCGTCGTGGACGGCGGGGAGGACGAAGAGGTCGGCGGCGCGGAAGAGGTCGGGAAGGTCGGCGTGGAGGACGGGTCCCGGCAGGTGGACGCGCCCCGGCCAGCGCGCCGCGGCGGCGCGGAAGCCGACGAGGAGGTCGCCGCCGCCGGCGAGGACGACGTGGACGTCCGGCCGCGCCGCGAGGAGATCGGGAAGGGCCGCGAAGAGCACCTGAAAGCCCTTCTTCGTCGCCATGCGGCCGACCCCGAGGACGAGCGGCGCGGCGTCCGGGATGCCCAGGCGCCGGCGCCAGGCGAGGCCGCCGGCGCGGTCCGGCGAGAAGGCGCCGACGTCGACCCCGTAGGGAATGACGCGGCTGCGCTCCGCCGGGAAGCCGAGGGCGGCGACGCGCGAGACGAGCTCGGGCGAGCAGCCGGTGAGGAGGTCGGCGCGGGCGAGGGCGCGGCGGGCGAGCGGCCGGACGAGGGCCTTCTCGGCGAGGAAGACGTCGCTGCCGTGGAGGCCGATGGCGAAGCGCGCGCCCCGGCGGCCGGGAAGCGCGGGAACGGCGACGGCGTTGGGGACGATCCAGTGCGCGTGCATCAGGTCGTAACGGCGCCGGCGGAGCGCCGCGGCGACGGCGCGGCGGGCACCCGCGAGGTAGAGGGGCGCCACCAGCGCCGCCCCGGCGCGCGGCCGCTCGTCGGCGGCGAGCGAGCGGCCGTAGCCGAGGACCTCCCAGCGCTCCGGCGCGTAGCGAAAGGGGACGACCTCCAAACCCGCGGGCTCGGCCTCCAACGACAGCCCGGCGGCGTGCGGCACGAGGACCGTGACCCGGTCGCCGCCGCGGGCGAGCGCCCGCGCGAGGTCGCGGATGAACGGACCGGCGCCGTCGCCGGCGAAGCGCGGGTAGGTCTGGGTGAGGAAGAGGAGGTCGAGCGGCGCCCCGGCGGCGGCGGTCACCGGCGCCGGTGCGCCGAGGCCCCAAGCGGGCGGGCCTGCGCCCTCACTCCAGCCGCTCCTTGACCGAGTAGCTGTCGCGGCGGCGGAAGTTCTTGAGGGTGATCATCTCGCCGATGAGGCCGGTGGTGAGCACCTGGATGCCGAGCAGCATGAGCAGCACGCCGAGGAGGAGGAGCGGCCGGTTCGAGAGGTGGGCGCCGCGCGCCCAGAGGATGGCCAGGTAGAGGTTGATGGCGAAGCCGGCCGAGAGGAAGAGCAGGCCGGCGGTGCCGAAGAGGTGGAGCGGCCGCCGCGTGTAGCGGGTGATGAAGAGCACCGTGATGAGGTCGAGCAGGCCCTTGTACAGGCGGTCCCAGCCGTACTTGCTCACCCCGTGCAGCCGCGGGTGGTGGTGGACCTCGATCTCCCCCACCGCGAAGCCGCGGCGGCTGGCGAGCACCGGGATGTAACGATGGAGCTCGCCGTAGACGGCGATCTCCCCCAGCACCTCGCGCCGGTAGGCCTTGAAGCCGCAGTTGAAGTCGTGGAGGTCGACTTGGGCGAGCCGCCGCGTCGCCCAGTTGAAGAGCCGCGACGGCAGCCGCTTGCTCGCCGGGTCCTGCCGCTGCCGCTTCCAGCCCGAGACGAGGTCGAGCTTGCCGCCCTCCAGGGTCTCGAGAAAGCGCGGGATCTCCTCCGGGTCGTCCTGGAGGTCGCCGTCCATGGTGACGAGGATGGCGCCGTGCGAGTGGTCGAAGCCGGCGCTGAGCGCCGCCGCCTTGCCGAAGTTGCGGCGCAGGCGGATCAGGCGGACCCGCGGATCTCTCTCGCGCGCGGCGCGCACCCGGTCGGGCGTGCCGTCCGACGAGCCGTCGTCGATGAAGACGATCTCGAAGCTGCGGCCCAGCCGGTCGAGCACCGCCGCCACCCGCGCCGCCAGCTCCTCCACCGTCGCCGCCTCGTCGAGCACCGGCACCAGCACGCTCACCTCGACGTGCGGGGGAGCTGCCGGAGCCAGCGGCGCCTGCGGAGCCGCGGAGCCCGCGGGCAGACCGATCGCGACCGGTTGCGTGCTCATCGGATCGTTATTGTAGCGGAAGGGTGCCAGGCACCCGGGCCGGACGGCTCTACCGCCCCGCCAGGATCTCCTCGGCCGCCGTCTTGCCGCTGCGCATCGAGTGGTCCATGTTGAAGTACTGCCACTCGCCGAAGCGCCCCACCGCCCAGATGCCGTGCTCCTTGAGGAAGGACCGGATGAGGGCGACGTTCTGGGCATGGTCGAGGTCGTAGATGACGTAGGCGGGGAGGATCTCCTCGGTGTGGACGAGCTCGACGCGGTCGCCGGGCGCCAGGATCTCGGCCAGGCGGAGGGCGGCGATCGTCCGCTCGACGGTGGCGTCGCGGTCGAGCGGGCGGTCGGCGGAGAAGGCCACCTCGGTGGCGATCGAGCTCTTCCCCGGCGGCACGGTGTCGGGGCTGAAGGTGGCGGGGAACGACAGCCGGTGGAAGGGGAACGGGGCCTCGTAGAAGTAGACCCAGTGCTTCTCCGAGATGTCCGGGCGGTCGACGCCCAGGTTGACGCAGTAGATCCCCTGGTAGCGCAGCGCCGCGCAGGCGCGCACGATCTCCGGCGGCAGGCCGCTCGCGAAGCGCGGCAGGAAGGGCAGCGGCAGCGAGAAGATCAGTCGGTCGAAGGGCACCACCTCGCCGTCCGCGAAGACGACGTTCTTCGCCGGCAGCTCCAGCCGCTCGGCGCGGCGCTCGAGGCGGACGTTTGCGACCCGCTCGCCGAGGGCCTTCGACAACGGCTCGATGGCGCCGCGCTTGGGATACCAGAAGTGCGCCGTGGCGCCGACCTGGGGGACCTCGTCCGAGAGCGCGCCGGCGATGATGCGCTCGAAGTCCGGCGTCGGCACGCGGCGGCCGATCCAGCTGAAGTCCATGGTCGACGGCTCGACGGTCCAGATCTTCCGCGCGTAGGGGATCATCAGGTGCTCGGCGATGCCGTCGCCGAAGAAGCCGCGCATCCACTCCTCGTAGTTCGCCGGCCGCCACCCGCCGCGCGCCTGGAGCTGCGCGGCGCGGAGGAGCCCGACCAAGCAGTCCTTGACCACCGGCGCCGGCAGGCCGTGGAGATGAGCCTGGAAAGGGAAGCGGGTGTAGCGGCGGCTGGCGTGGTGGTAGATGAACGCCTGGCGCTCCTGGGCGTGGAAGTTGTCGCCCAGGAGGTCGCGGATGAGCGCCTCCATCTCCGGGTCGATGGTGAAGAGGATGTGGGGACCGAAGTCGAAGAGGTAGCCGCCGACCGCCGTCGAGCGCGCCAGGCCGCCCACCCGCGACTCCTTCTCGTAGAGCTGCCAGTGGCTCTCGCCGCCGCGCTGCAGCGTGTAGGCGGCGGTGAGGCCGGAGAGGCCCCCGCCCAAGATGACGTCCTGGCGTTCGCGCATGCGGGTCCGAGAGGTCGGGACGGCGCATTCTCCCCCGCGGCGGCGCGGAGGTCAAAACCGGCCGGCGCTCACTTCATCAGCCGGTGGTACGCCTCCGTCGTCTCCTTGTGCGGCTCGATGCCGAGCTCCTCGAGGAGCAGCGAGCAGAGGCGGTCGTACTGGCGGCGCACCAGCTCGCGCCGGCCCTGGCCGGCATAGAGGCGCATCACCGCCAGGTGGATGCGCTCCTGGAGCGGGTCCTCGATGAGCACCGCGCGGTAGGCGTCCATGGCGTCGGCGGCGCGGTCGAGCCGCACGTAGAGGTCGCCGAGGTCGCGCAGCAGGTCGAGGTAGAGCCGCTGGCAGGCCTCGCGGCGCACCGCCACCCAGGGATCGTAGAGGCCCTGGAGGAAGGGGCCGCGATAGAGCTTCCAGGCCGCCTCCCATTCGGCGGCGGCGGGCGCCGGATCCCCCGCCTCGGCGGCGGCGCGGCCACGCTCCAGCCGGTCGCGGAAGTCGAGCAGGTCGACCTGCCAGCAGATCTCGGGGCTCAGCCGGTAGACGCCGTTGCGGAAGAGGAGCGGCGGCGGCACGTTGCCCCGCAGCTCGCCCTCCAGGGCGCGGCGCAGGTGCGAGAGCGTGGGATGGAAGTTGCGGTCGATCGTGCGCTCGCCCTCGCGCGGCCAGACCGCCTCGACGAGATCCTCGCGGGCCGCCTGGAAGCCGGGGGAGGACGCCAGATAGGCGAGCACCAGGAACGAGCGGCGGAGCCGCCAGCCGAGGTCGCGCGAGCCGTCGGCCGCGAGCTGCTGGACGTACGGATCGCCGAGCAGGCCGAGGCGGTAGAGCGGCCGCTCGCGATCGCCCGGCGAGCGAGCGGGGGACTCCGGCCTCGCCGGGTCCTGGCGCTCGGCCGGCTCCGCTCCCCTCGCCCGCTCCGGCCCCTCGCCCCCCTCGGCGGGTCCTTCGCCTGCCGCGTGGGCGGCCCGCGCCAGGGTGGCCCGCCGGCGGCGGGCACCCCGCTCGAGATAGGCGGCGAGGAGGCGCGGCGGCCGCTCGCCCTCCGGCCCATCGACCCACAGGCCATGCGCCTCGACCAGCGCGCGGAGGGGCTCCGGCGCCGTCCAGGCAGCGGGGTCGGACGGCGCCTCGAGGAGGATCTCCCGCTCCTTCGGAGCGAGCGTCTCGAGCACCTCGTGGCGCAGGAAGGACCGCACGGCCGGGATCTCGAGGAGCGCCTCCGGCCCGGTCCCGGCGAGCCCGGCGCCGCCGGTCGCCTCGAGGGCGAGGCGGTACGGCTTGTACCAGCCGTCGGTCGCGGCATAGAGGCTGGCCGCCGCATCGGGCGCGGTGCCGGTCAGCTGGTAGCGGAGGCTCGCCGCCTCCGGCGGCGCCATCAGCAGCTCCTGGGGGGAGAGGACGGAGCACGCGATACCGGGCGCCGCGAGCACCCGGCGATCGGTGGCGAAGACCAGCCGCTCGCCGGGGAGGAGCCAGCGGGAGATCTCGACCAGGCGGTCCTCCGGACAGGCGGCGGCGACGAGCCAACGCACGCCGCCGGCGCGGGTGGCGGCGAGCACCTGGCGCAGCTCGTCCTCGCGCGCCAGCTCGCCCAGCGCGAGGCCGGCGGCGCGCTCCCCCTCGGCGTCGAGCAGGGCCGAGAGAAGGGCGGTGCGCCCGCTCCCCGGCCAGCCCCAGACCTCGATGAAGGGGGCTTCCAGGGAGCGCAGGCGGCGCAGCAGCCGGGGGAGATGGGGGGGATGGACGCCGTCGCCGTCGGAGTCCATGGCACGGCGGAGAAAGCGGGCGGCCGGAGGGAGCGGCGGTGTACCGTCAGCGCCGGGAGCGCGGTCTGTCGGTCTCGGCGGCGGCGTTGGCGTCTTCCGCTTCGTTCGCCTCGTCTGCGTCGTGCGCGTCGTGCGCCCGCGGGGGGGCCTCGGCGGTGCTGCGGGCGCTGCGGCCGGCGCGGGGCGGGCTCACCGCGAGCAGCTCGCGATTGAGGGCGGCGAGACAGCGGGTGGTGATCTTGCCGATGCTCGCGGCGCTGTATCCCATCCGCGCCGCCACTTCGGGCGGATCGTAGCCGAGCTGGAATCGCAGCGAGAGGACCGAGCGGCAGCGCTCGGGGAGGCGGTCGATGAGGATCTGGAGGTCATGGAGCAGCTCGGCGCGCTCCTGCTCGGGCGCCACCGGCTGCGCGAGGTAATCGAGCAGCACGGCGTCGACCGCGCGGTAGAGGCGCCGCCGCTGCTCCCGCCAGTGCATGTAGATCTGGCGCTTGAGGGTCCCCATCACCCAGGCGTCGTGATCGTGGATGCGGTCCCACTGGTGGATGATCTGGAGGAGCGTCGTCTGCAGCAGGTCCTCGGCATCCTGGGGCGGGACGCGATAGCGCGCCAGCAGGCGCTTGAGGCGCGGCTCGACCCGGCGCAGGAACTCGCCGAAACGATCCGTGGGGCTCTGTTCAAACGGGCTGGCCATGGCCGAAACCGCAATCCTCTCGAACGTAGCAGCTCCGCCAGGATGTGTCCAGCTTATCGAAGGATCGGCAGATGCGCCGGAGCTGGGAGCTCAGCCCTTGAGCCGGTCCCGCACCTGCTGCATGTCCTCCCAGGTGGGCCGCTTCCAGCTCGGGTTGCGCAGCAGCGCGGCCGGGTGGTAGGTCACCATGGTGGGCACCCCCTGGACGGTGAACCAGCGGCCGCGCATGCGGCCGATCGGCATGTCCGTGCCGAGGAGGGTCTGCGCCGCGATCCGTCCCAGGGCGACGATCACGCGGGGCTGGACGAGGGCGATCTGCTCCTCCAGGTAGGGGCGGCAGGCGGCGGCCTCGTCGGGCTGCGGGTCGCGGTTGCCGGGGGGCCGGCACTTGACCATGTTCGCGATGTAGACCTCGTCGCGCGTCATGCCGATCGCCTGCACGATCTTGGTGAGCAGCTCGCCCGCCCGCCCGACGAACGGCAGCCCCTGGCGGTCCTCCTCGGCGCCGGGCCCTTCGCCGATGAACATGAGGTCGGCGGAGGGATGGCCCGAGCCGAAGACCGTCCGGTTGCGGCCCTCGCAGAGCCGGCAGAGCCGGCAGGCGGCGACCTGCGCCGAGAGCTCCGCCAGGCGCGCGGCGCGGGCGTCGAGGTCGAGGGCCGCGGCGGGCGCGACGGGGACCGTCGGAGCGGGTGCCGGCGTGGCGGCGGGGAAGAGGGCGGGCTCCTCGCCGGCGGCAGCATTCATCGCACCGGGGCGGCCCTGCAGATAGAGATCGCCGTAGCCGATCCCGTCGAGGTACTCGAGGACCGGCGCGAGGTCCGGCGGGATCGGTGGCCGGCGCATCAGGAGGCGACCGCCGCGGAGGCCGCGAGCGCCGCGGCGAAGAGGTCGAGGAGGCGGCCGGCGAGCTCGGCCTTCGGCTGGCGGCCGAAGAAGACCGGCTCCCCGTCGCGGCGGAAAACGGTGACCTCGTTGGCGTCGGCGCCGAAGGCGATGTCGCGGCGCGAGACGTCGTTGGCGACGACGAAGTCGACGCCCTTGCGCTCGAGCTTGGCGCGGGCGTTGGCCTCGAGGTCGCCCGTCTCGGCGGCGAAGCCGACCGTCACGGCGCCCGGCGCCAGGGCCCGGAGGCCGCTCAGGATGTCGGGCGTCGCCTCGAGCTCGAGAGCGGGGACGCCGCGGTCCTTCTTGATCTTCCGCGAAGCGGCAGCGCGGGGACGGAAATCGGCGACCGCGGCGGCCATCACGATGAGGTCGGCGCGCGGCGCGGCGGCGCTGAGGGCGACAGCGCGCTCCATCTCCGCCGCGGTCTCGACGTCGATGCGCTCGACGCCGGGAGGCGTCGGGAGGGCGACGGGGCCGGCGACGAGGGTGACCCGCGCCCCGCGGCGCGCCGCCTCGGCGGCGAGAGCGAAGCCCATCTTGCCGCTCGAGCGGTTGCCCAGGAAGCGCACCGGATCGAGCGGCTCGTGGGTGGGGCCGGCGGTGATCAGCACGGCGCGGCCGGCGAGGGGGCCGCGGGCCGGCGGATCGGCCGCCGCGGCGGTCTCGGGTGCCGCGGCCGCCGCCGCGAGGATCGCGTCGGCGATCGCCTCCGGATCGGCCATCCGGCCCATCCCCACCTCCCCGGAGGCGAGCGGCCCGTCGACCGGACCCACGAAGCGGGCGCCGCGCCGGCCGAGCGTCCCGGCATGCTCCCGCACCGCCGGCTTCGCCCACATCGCCGTGTGCATGGCGGGAGCGAGGACGAGCGGGCCCTCGAAGGCGAGGGCGGCGGTGGTGAGGAAGTCGTCGGCGAGGCCGAGGGCGAGGCGGGCGAGGACGTGGGCGGTCGCCGGGGCGATGCAGAGGACGTCCGCCCAGGCGGCCGCCTCGATGTGCCCCTCCTCGATGTTTCTCTCCTCAGAGCGGCCGGTCGGCTCGAGGTACTCCTCGCCGAGGACCGGGCGGCCGGTGAGGACCTCGAGGGTGAGGGGGGCGACGAACGAGCGGGCGCTCGCGGTGAGGGCGCAGCGCACCTCGCAGCCGCGCCCGCGGAGCCGCCGCACCAGCTCCGCCGCCTTGTAGGCGGCGATGCCGCCGCTCACCCCGAGGAGCACCCGTACGGCGCGGCTCACGCCCGTCTCGTCCGTCTCAGCAGCGCTGTCCGAGCGCTAGTGGACCTCTTCGGCCGGCGCCGCCTGATCGTCGGCGCCCGGCTCGGTGGCTTCGCCGGGCTCCGGCGCCGGCGCCGGGCCGTAGTCCCAGACCACGAGGTCCTGGGAGACCTCCGCCATGGCCACCTTGGTCGGCTTCTGCCGGCCGGCGACCTCCAGCTTGGGGCGCGCGCCGCGCATCAGCTGCTCGGCCCGCTGGGCCGAGACCAGAACGAAACGGAATTTGCTGTCCAGCCGGTTGGGCGCGCGCTCGTCCGAAGGCAGCTGGTCCTCCTGCGGAGGACTGTCCGGAACGGCTGCCGCGCCGGCGGCCGCCTTGGTCTTCTTCATGTAGGGCTCCTGTCCTGGAAATCTTTCAGGATGTCGTCGACCCGCTCGCGCATGCGCGCCTGGCGGTGTCGCTTCTCGAGGATGATCGCCGCCAGCACGTCGCTCGCGCGGTGCGCATCGTCATTGACGATAACATAGTGATACCGATCGTAGCGGCGGATCTCGGAGAGCGCCACGGCGAGCCGGCGGGCGATCTCCTGCTCGGGATCGAGGGCGCGGTGGCGCAGCCGGCTCTCGAGGACCGCGTAGGAGGGCGGCATGATGAAGATGCTGTGCGCCTCGGGACAGCGCGCGAGGACCCGCTCCGCGCCCTGCACGTCGATGTCCATCAGCACGTCGATCCCCCGCTCGAGGCGGGGAAAGACCTCGTCCTTCGAGGTGCCGTAGCAGTGGTTGTGCACCTCCGCCCACTCCAGGAAGCGGCCGGCGTCGATCATCGCCTGAAACGTGGCGCGGTCGACGAAGTGGTAGTCGCGCCCGTCGGACTCGCCGGCGCGCGGCGCGCGGGTGGTGTGGCTGACCGAGAAGGCGAGGCCGCCGAAGCCGGAGAGGGCGCCGTCCATCATGCCGCGGATGAGCGTCGTCTTGCCGGTGCCGGAAGGCGCCGAAAGAATGTACAGCTCGCCGCGCAGGACCGCCTCGCTCAAGAGAACTCCGAAAGATTGGGAAGGCGCGCGATCCTCGCGCCGCGCTGCAGGATAGCACAGCGCTCCCGCGGCCTTCCCCTACTCGACGTTCTGCACCTGCTCGCGGATCTGCTCGCAGATCACCTTGGCGTCGAGGACGGCGCGGGTCATCTCGGCGTGGCGGCACTTGGAGCCCAGAGTGTTGAGCTCGCGGAAGATCTCCTGGGTGAGGAAGTCGAGGCGCTTGCCGGCGGGAGCGCGCTCGGCGCCCACCTCGCGGAAGTGGCCGAGGTGGGAGCGCAGGCGGTCGATCTCCTCGGAGACGTCGCTCCTGTCGACGAGGATCGCCACCTCCTGGGCGAGACGGGCCTCGTCGAGCGGCTGGGCGGCGAGGAGCTCGGCGAGGCGCCGGCGGAGCGCCGCCGCCATCTCGTCGCGCACCGTCGAGCGCAGGGCGTCGAGGCGGAGGACGACCGCGTCGAGGAGGACGAGGCGCTCCTCCATCGCCGCCTTGAGGCTCGCTCCCTCGCGCTCGCGGCTGGCGACGAGCTGCGCGACCGCCTCTCCCGCGACGGCCAGGAGCAGCGCCTCGTCGGCCTCCTCCCAGCCGCCGCCCTCGAGCTCCACCTTGAAGGCCTCCGGGATGCGCAGCAGGTCGCCGGCGGCGAGGCCGCGCGCGAGGAGCCCCTTCTCCACCAGCCGCTGGGTGGCGGCGACCGCCGCCTCGACGAGGCCGAGATGGACGGCGACCGCGGCGCGCCGCTCGCCGCGCGGCCGCACCTCCACCCGCATCTCGACGCGGCCGCGCTGCACCTCGCGGCCCACCAGCTCGCGGAGGGCCGGCTCGCTCGCCCGGACGTCCTCGCCGAGGCGGATCTGGAGGTCGAGGAAGCGATGGTTGACGGCCTTCAACGAGACCGCCATCGCATGGCGCTCGCCCTCGGCCGCCGCCTCCCCGTATCCGGTCATGCTGCGCATCCTTGCTCCTCCAACCGTGCCGGCGCACCGAGCGCCGGACCTCGCGAAACACTCTTCCGATGTCATCCTGAGCGCAGCGAAGGATCTGGGCGGGGGCATCTTACTCTCGACCTTCCCGCCCCCAGATTCTTCGCTTCGCTCAGAATGACAAAGAACTACCGTCCCCGCCTGGAAGCCGTGCTCGTCATCATCCTTGCTGCGCCAGCCGCTCCGCCTCGGCTTCCGCTCCGTCCAGCCGGCCCTTGAGCTCGCGCGCCGCGGCGTCGAGGTCGCCGCGCCGCGGCACCGCGAGCGGCTCGCCGTAGACGAAGTGGACCGCCGAGAAGGGCAGCGGCACGAGAAAGCGGTCCCAGGAGCGCAGGCGGCCGGCGCGGCTGGCGGCGATCGCCACCGGCTGGATGGGCAGGCCGGTGGCCGCCGCGGCCAGCACCACCCCCGGCTGCACCTCCCCCGCCGGGCCGCGCGGCCCGTCCGGGGTGAAGGCGAGGTCCCAGCCCTCCTCCGCCTGGCGCAGCAGCGAGCGCATGCCGGCGAGCCCGCCGCGGCTCGAGGAGCCGCGCGCGGCACCGATGCCGAAGCGGGCCACGGTGCGCGCGATGAGCTCGCCGTCGCGGCTCTGCGAGATCATCACCGAGATCCGCCGCCCGCGGTAGGCGTACGGCATGAGCAGCAGGTGGCGGTGCCAGAAGGCGAGGATGAAGCGCTCGCCGGCGGCCTCCCAGGCGCGCACCCGCTCGGCGCCGTGATAGCGGAGGCGGACGGAGGCGCGCAGGGCGCGGATGAGCCCGGCGGCGAGGAAGGAGACGACCGCGGCTTGCGTGCTCCCCCTCCCCTCATACCCTGAACTGCAGGTCGTAGAGCCGCTTGTAGGTGCCGCCGAGGGCGAGGAGCTCGCGGTGCGAGCCCTCCTCGACGATGCGGCCCGACTCCATCACCACGATGCGGTCGGCGCGCATGACGGTCGACAGACGGTGGGCGATGACGAGCGTCGTCCGTCCCTCCATCAGGTTGTAGAGCGCCTTCTGCACCAGCGCCTCGGACTGGCTGTCGAGCTGCGAGGTCGCCTCGTCGAGGATGAGGATGGGCGCGTTCTTCAAGAGCGCGCGGGCGATCGCCAGGCGCTGCCGCTGGCCGCCCGAGAGGCGCAGGCCCGACTCCCCGATCACCGTGTCGTAGCCCTTGGTGAGCTGCATGATGAACTCGTCGGCGTAGGCCGCCGCCGCGGCCTCGCGCACGCGCTCGATCGGCAGGTCGGAGCGGCCGTAGGCGATGTTGGCGCGGATGGTGTCGTTGAAGAGCATGGTGTCCTGGGTCACCAGGCCGATCAGCGAGCGCAGGCTCTGCAGGTCGAGCTGCCGGATGTCGGTGCCGTCGAGCGTCACCCGCCCGGAGTCGGGATCGAAGAAACGCGGCAGCAGGTTGACGAAGGTCGACTTGCCCGCCCCCGACGGCCCCACCAGCGCCACGATCTCCCCCACCCGGATCGGCAACACCACCTCGTGGAGCACGGGGCGGTCGTCGTAGGCGAAGGAGACCCCCTCGTAGGCGATGCCGCGCTCGACCGTGGTGACCTTGCGCGCCCCCGGCAGGTCGTAGATGTCGTTGGGGATCTCGAGCACGCGCGACACCCGCTGGCCGGCCGCCGCGGCCTCCTGCAGGATGAGGTTGACCTTGTTCAGCTTGCGCACCGGGTCGTACATCATGAAGAGCGTGGTGAGGAACTTGATCAGCTCGGCGGCGGTCAGCTCGCCGGCGCGGATGCTCTTGCCGGCGTAGACGAGGAGCGCCGCCGCGCCGAGCACGGCGAGCGACTCGACCACCGGCCCCGAGGCGTTCGACAGCATCTGCGCCCAGAGGTTGACCCGCAGATGCCGTCGCGTCGCCTGGCGGAAGCGGCGGACCTCGAAGCCCTCCATGCCGAACGCCTTGACCACCCGGTGGCCGCGGATCCCCTCGGCCATGAGGCTCGCGAGGTCCGCCATGCGCTCCTGGCTGCGGTGGCTCGTCCGCCGCATGCCGCGGCCGAAGCGGATGATCGGGTAGAGCATCACCGGCGCGGCGATGAGGGAGATGAGGGCCAGCCGGAGGTGGGTCGAGAGGAGGAGGGCCAAGAGGAAGACGAGGGTCACCGACTGCTGGAAGAGGTCGAGCAGGCGGTTCGAGACCGCGTTCTGCATCAGCGCCACGTCGTTGATGACGCGCGCCACGAGCTCTCCCGAGGGGTGCTCGGAGTGGAAGCGGCTCGACTGGGCGAGGATGTGGCCGTAGAGGTCGTTGCGGATGTCG
>DATBQN010000284.1:0-2554 GCA_036560825.1 Thermoanaerobaculia bacterium | reverse complement strand
CGACCGCGTTCCGGCCGGCCATGCAATTGAACGCTCCCAATCGAAGGTCGACGTCGAGGAGGTTCTTGAAGCCCTGGATGTGGAGTCTTGTCAGCACGTTAGCGCCTCGGAGCACCTCGGATTCTATGCCAAGCCGCGGCGTTTGCCCGGTCCCGGGTCGCAGAGATCTCGACTGCTATACTTTCCTCGGCTTATGCGATCTCCCTTTCGTCTTGCGGACCAACGGAGCGTGATGCTCCTCGCCGCGCTCGCGCCGCTCCTTCTCGGTGCCGCGCCGGCGCCCACGCCGCCCACGGCGCCGCCGGGCAAGGTCTTCGTCATCAAGGTCCACTCGATCGTGCAGCCGGTGGCGGCGGAGTTCATCTTCGACTCGCTCGCCAAGGCCGACGCGGCGCGGGCCGCGGCGCTCGTCATCGAGCTGGACACGCCGGGCGGCCTGTCGACCTCGATGCGCGAGGCATTCACCGCCATGCTGTCGGCGAAGACGCCGGTGGTCGTCTACGTGGCGCCGTCCGGCGCTCAGGCCGCCTCGGCCGGCTTCTTCCTGTTGCTGGCGGGCGACGTCGCGGCGATGGCGCCGGGCACCAACGCCGGCGCCGCGCACCCGGTGGGCGGGCAGGGCGAGACGATCGGCGGCGTGATGGGCAAGAAGATCGAGCAGGACTTCGCGGCGACCATCCGCTCGCTCGCGGCGCGCAACGGGCGGAACGCCGCCCTCGCCGAGGAGGCGGTCCTGCAGAGCCGCTCGTTCACCGCCGACGAGGCGCTCGCCGCCCATCTCATCGACCTCGTAGCGCCGTCGCTGCCGCGCCTGCTCACCGCGATCGACGGCCGGGTGGTGAAGAAGGGCGATGCCTCGATCCCGCTCCACACCGCCGAGGCGCCGGTCGAGGAGATCGAGATGTCGCCGCTGCGCCGGCTGCTGGCGACCATCGCCGATCCCAACATCGCCTACCTGCTGCTGACCCTGGGGAGCCTCGGCCTCTTCTTCGAGCTGATGCACCCGGGCGCGGTGCTGCCGGGCGTCGTCGGCGGGATCGGATTGGTGCTCGGGTTCTACGCCCTCTCGGTGCTGCCGGTGAACTACGCGGGGCTGGCGCTCCTCGGCCTGGCGCTCCTCTTCTTCGTCGCCGAGCTCAAGGCGCCCACCCACGGACTGCTCGGCATCGCCGGGCTCATCGCCCTCATCCTCGGGTCTCTCATGCTCTTCAAGAGCCCGGAGCCGGCCATGCGGGTGAGCCTCGACGTCATCGCCTCGCTCGCCGGCTTCACCGCCCTCGTCCTCGGCTTCCTGGTCTACCGGGTGGTCTACGCCTCGCGGCTGCCGGTGCGCACCGGCGCCGAGGGCCTCGTCCACGAGCACGGCACCGCGCGCACGGCGCTCTCGCCGGGCGGCAAGGTCTTCGTCCACGGCGAGATCTGGGACGCCGTCGCCGACGAGCCGGTGGCGAGCGGCGAGCCGGTCGAGGTGGTGGCGATCGAGGATTTCATCCTGCGGGTGCGGCCGCGCCGTCCCGCCTTGCTTTGAGCGGATCCAGCGTTCAGCGGATCCAGCCTTCTGAATTCAAGGGAGTCAACAGACCATGTCCTTGACCGCCATCGCCGTCGTCGTGGTCGTCGGGCTTTTCCTCTTCTCGCGCTGGGTCAACATCCTCCAGGAGTACGAGCGCGCCGTCACCTTCTGGCTCGGCCGCCTCTCCTCGCGGCCCAAGGGCCCCGGTCTGGTGCTCATCTTCTGGCCGCTCGAGCGCATGGTGAAGGTGTCGCTGCGCACGATCGTCCTCTCGGTGCCGCCGCAGGACATCATCACGCGCGACAACGTCTCGGTGAAGGTCTCCGCGGTGGTTTATTTCCGGGTGATCGACCCGCAGAAGGCGATCGTCGAGATCGAGAACTACGAGAAGGCGACCTCGCAGCTGGCGCAGACGACCTTGCGCTCGGTGCTCGGCCAGGCCGAGCTCGACGAGCTCCTCTCCGAGCGCGACAAGCTGAACGCGCGGCTGCAGGAGATCATCGACGCGCACACCGTGCCGTTCGGCATCAAGGTGTCGACCGTCGAGGTCAAGGACATTGACCTGCCGCAGGAGATGCAGCGCGCCATGGCCCGCCAGGCCGAGGCCGAGCGCGAGAAGCGCGGTAAGATCATCCACGCCGAGGGCGAGATGCAGGCCTCGGCCAAGCTCAAGGAGGCGGCGGACATCATCTCCGCCAACACCGTGGCCCTGCAGCTGCGCTACCTACAGACGCTGACCGAGATCGCCTCGGAGAAGAACTCGACGATCATCTTCCCCCTCCCGATCGAGATGTTGAAATCGTTCTTCGGCCGAGCGGAGCCCTGAGAGACGTGACCGAACCCCACCACGAGCCCAGCTACTACGAGATCGCCCTGACCAACCGGCAGGTGGTCGTCGCCTTCGTCGTCCTCCTCGTCTGCCTGCTCTCGGCCTTCTTCTCGGGGGTCTGGATCGGCCGCGGCAGCGCCGAGCGCAGCGCCGACCGCAACGGCGAGCCGCAGCTGGCGCGCCTGGTGGCGCCGCCGGAGGCGACCGAGGGC
>DATBQN010000283.1:0-3300 GCA_036560825.1 Thermoanaerobaculia bacterium | reverse complement strand
TGGGACGCCGATGCTGATCCTCGAGCTGATGGAGGGCGGCACGCTCGCGCAGCGCATCGAGCGCGGCCCGCTCGACCAGCGCGAGGCGGTCGAGCTGGGGATCGCCATGGCGAGCGCGCTCGACTACCTGCACGGCACCGACATCCTCCACCGCGACATCAAGCCGAGCAACATCGGCTTCTCGCGGAGCGGCGTCCCCAAGCTGATGGACTTCGGCATCGCCCGCCTCATGCTCGACCTGCGGCAGGAGCACGGCGGCCGGGCGGCCGACGCGGACGACGAGCTCCCGACCCTCCACTCCGGGGCGACCTGGGACGCCACCCAGACCTCGGAGACCGTCTCGCGCCAGCTCGTCGGCACCCTCTCCTACCTCTCGCCCGAGGCCCTCGACCGCGAGGCGGCGAGCGTCTCCTTCGACCTCTGGGCGCTCGCCATGGTGCTCTACGAATGCGTGCTGGGACGCAAGATCTTCTCCTCGAGCGACGTCAAGCACACCATGGCGCGCATCCGGCTCGGCCGCATCCCCGACTTCGAGCAGGCCTGCCCCTGGGGCGATCCCGCCCTCGGCGAGTTCTTCCGCCATGCCCTCCATCGCACCATCGCGCGGCGCCCGGCGACGGCGCGCGAGATGCGGCAGCGGCTGGAGGGGGTGCTGGCCCGGCTGACCGGCTAGAACGGTCCGCCCATCTCGGTGATGAGCGGCTTGGTCTTCGTCGCGAGGCCGACGCCGTCGCCGAGCGGCAGGAGGATCGCCGCGAGCTGCGGGTGGCTCATGAAATATCCGTTGAAGGCGCGGAGGGCGGCGGTGTCGGCGTCGTCCTCGGAGTCGGGATCGGGCGCCGCGATGCGGCCGCCCCAGAGCAGGTTGTCGACGACGACGAAGCCGCCGACGCGGAGCTTGGGGAGCAGGAGGTCGAGCGTCCGCCGGTACTCGGTCTTCGGGCCGTCCAGGTAGGCGAGGTCGAACGGCCCGGCGAGCGCCGCGAGCCGCGCCAGCGCGGCGCCTTGGAGCAGCTCGACGCGGTCGGCGACGCCGCCGCGCGCGAGATAGCCGCGGGCGAGGCCGAGCCGGTCTGGATCGAGGTCGACCGAGATCACCCGCGACGCCGGCGCGCCGCGCGCCAGACAGAGGGTGCCGTAGCCGATCGCCGTCCCCACCTCGACCATCCGCCCGCCGGCGACCCCGCAGGCGCCGCAGGCGAGCGCCTGGAGAAGCCGGCCGACCTCCGGGTCGGAGATCGGCACGTCCCGCTCGCCGGCGAGAGCCTCCATCTCACGCAGCAGCGCGTCGCGCGGCGGCAGCATCCGCTCGAGATAGCTCTCCTGCTCCGCATGGAGGATGTTGCCGAAGCCGTGCTTCATGCCCGGTTCACCGCGCGGCCGGTCGCCTGCTCACGCCGCCTCACCGCGGCGACGCCGCAGCGGGAGCCGCGGGCGCCCAGGACAGGGCGTCGAGCGCCACCGAGCGCCGCGGACGGCCGTGGACGAGGACCGTGAAGTTGGGTTTCAGCCGGAGCGTGCAGGAGCCGTGGGCGCCGTCGGCGGCGATCTCGATCTCCTTGCGTCCGGAGCCCGAGAAGCCGGTCTCGGCGCCGCCGCAGGTCCCGGTGATCATGACCGACGGGGTGTTGGCGCCCGCGTCGAAGATGATCTGCTCGCCGGCCTCCTTGCCCTCCGGGATCGAGAGGACCACCCAGAGGCTCCCCGGCCCCGGCAGGCCGGCCACCTCGATCGCCCCTTCCCCCAGGAGCCAGCGGCGGGTGACCACCTGGCGGTCGGCCACCGGCTCGCTCGGCAGCCAGGTGCCGGAATAGCTGAAGCGGGGGCCGGCGGCGGCCGCCGGCACGTCCACCTCGGCCACCTGGTACTCGTCGCGGGCGACCCGCGGACCGGCGGCGAGCGGCCAGCGCATGCCGTGCGCGCCGTAGAGGCCGGCGGTCAGCCGATAGCGGCCGGCGGCGAGCGGCGCGGCGAGGGCGGACTGGTAGAGCTTGACCTCGTAGCTCGCCGGGACCCCCTCCTGCCAGGGGCCCGGGAAGGGATGGTCGAAGGTGCGCTGCACCTTGCCCTTGGCGTCGAGCAGGTGGACGAAGACGACCGGCGCGGCACCCTCGCCGAGGGCGGCGGTCGGCTGCCAGTTGAAGCGGACGGAGCGCAGCTCGGGAAAGCCGAGGGCGAGCGCGTGCGGCTCGACGCTCAGCCGGGCGACCGCGGGAGACTCTCCACGGCAGCCGGCGAGGGCGGCAGCCAGGCCGGCGACGAGGGCGACGGTCGCGAAGAGTTGTCGCATGGGTGGAGAGAAGCTAGCTAGGTGGCGCCCGGCTGTCAAGGACGATAGGTGGCGGAGGCGTCGGCGCCTTCCCAGACCGTCACCTCGGCGAGGTGGGCCGCGGGCCAGCGCGCGGCGAGCTGCCCGTGGAACCACGCCGCGAGGCGCTCGGCCGTGGGGCTCAGCCGGTCGAACGGCGGCATCTCGTTGATGTCGCGGTGGTCGAAGCGCGCCGCGAGCTCGCCGAGAGCCGTCTTCACCGCCACGAAATCGAAGCCCATCCCCTCGGCGTCGAGCGTCTCGGCGACGAGGGCGGCCTCGACCTGCCAGGAGTGGCCGTGGGCGGGCTCCGGGGCGCCCTGGTACGAGGTCAGATGGTGCGCCGCCTCGAAGCGGGCGCGCACGCGGAGGAGGTAGCTAGGCAAGGAGCTGCTCCACCCGCGCGACGACCATGTCGAGCGCCGCGCGGTTCTCTCCCCCCTCGGGGAGGATGAGGTCCGCCCAGCGCTTGGACGGCTCGACGAACTCGAGGTGCATGGGGCGGACGGTCGCGAGGTACTGGTGGAGGACGTCGCCGACGCTCCGGCCGCGCTCGGCGAGGTCGCGCCGCAGGCGGCGGATGAGCCGCAGGTCGGCGTCGGTGTCGACGTAGAGCTTGAAGTCGAGCAGCGCGCGGAGCGCCGGCTCGACGAAGAGGAGGATCCCTTCGAGGAGGACGACCGGCCGCGGCTCGACACGGCGGGTGTCGCCGGTGCGGCGGTGGCCGACGAAGTCGTAGATCGGGACCTCGATCGGCCGTCCCGCCTTGAGCGCCGCGACGTGGGCGGTCAGGAGATCGCCGTCGAGGGCGTCGGGGTGGTCGAAGTTGTGGTCGCGGAGCTCCGTGTCGCTCTTCCAGGGGACGTCGCGGTAGTAGGAGTCCTGCTCGAGGAACGCGATGCGCTGCGGGCCCACGGCGTCGAGGATCGCCCGCGCCACCGTCGTCTTCCCCGAGCCGGTGCCGCCGGCGACTCCCAGGACGCAGGTGGAGG
>DATBQN010000282.1:0-1677 GCA_036560825.1 Thermoanaerobaculia bacterium | reverse complement strand
CGAGGTCCGCCAGCGGGAGGGCGACGGCCACGCGATCTGCCACGACCTGGACCGGCTGGCCGTCGACTACCGCGAACGTCGTGCGCAGCGTCTCATGGCGCTCCGCCACCGCCTCCAGCGCGCGGCGGAGCCCGAGCGGGCGCAGCGCGCCGGCGATGCGCAGAGCGTGATGGAGGTTGTAGGCGGCGTCGCCGGGAGAGAGCTGGTCGAGGAGCCACAGGCGCTGCTGCCCGTAGGAGAGGGGGAAGACGAGGACCTCCTCGTCAGGGGTCGGCGGGCTGATGGCCGGCTCTGCGATCGAGGTCCAGTCGTTCATCCTTCGGCTCCCAGGGCCGAGCGCCTCATGCGGCGCCCGCGGCGCTCGGCGACCGCGATCGCCGGCGCCACCGCGGCGCCGCGACGGGAATCGAGCTCGGCGGCGATCGCCGCGACCGTCTGCAGCGTGAAGACAAGCCGCAGGGGAAGGTCGACGCCGAACTCGCGCTTGATTCGCGAGGTCAGCCGGATGGCGCTGACCGAGTGGCCACCGAGATCGACGAAGCGGTCCTCCGCCCCCACAGGAGCGACCTCGAGAAGCTGCGACAGGAGCTCGGCGAGCCGCTTCTCGGTGTCGCCGCGCGGCAGCCGGTGGCGACCCAATCTGGGGCCCCGCGCGAACTGCCAGTTGCACAGGACCTGGCGATCGATCTTGCCGTGTGCAGAGCGCGGCAGCGCCGGCAGCGACACGAAGGCGGCGGGCGTCATCGCCGCGGGAAGGTGGCCGGCACAGTGCTGCTCGATCTCCTTCACGACGGGCTCGGCGCCGTCCGCCGTCTCCAGGAAGGCGACCAGCTCGAGCTCGCCGGCAGGGTCCGGCCGGGCGACCACCGCGGCCGCTCGCACCGCGGGGTGCTGTCGCAGCACCGCTTCGACCTCCTCCGGCTCGACGCGGACGCCGCGCACCTTGACCTGCCGGTCCGCGCGGCCCAGGTACTCGAGGGTCCCGTCGGTCCGCCAGCGGGCGACGTCGCCCAGGCGATAGAGGCGCATCCCCGCCTCGGCGGAGTAGGGATCGGGCAGGAAGCTCGCCGCGGTGAGATCGGGCCGGTCGAGATAGCCGCGCGCCAAGCCGGGCCCCGAAATGAAGACCTCGCCCGCGGCGCCGATCGGAGCCACCTGGAGCGAGCCGTCCAGAACCATGACGCGGCTGTTGAAGATCGGTCGACCGAGCGGCAGCGCGCCCGTTCCCTCGGCGGCGCCGTTCGCCGCACACCAGGTCGAGGATAGGGTGCACTCCGTGGCGCCGTACTGGTTGACTAGCCACAGGGCAGGTCCGAAGGCGCGGCGCATGGCCGCGCTCTCCCTCACCCGCAGCGCCTCGCCGCTCGAGAGGACCAGGCGCAGGCTGTCGCCCGTCGGGTGGCCGGCGTCCGCCGCCTCGGCCAAGCCGCGGAGCAGCGTCGGGACGACGCTCAACAGGCAGGTCACCGATCGGTCTCGGATGCTGGCCAAGATGGCCGCCGGGTCGCGCGCCTCGTCCTCGGTCGTGAGGACGAGGCGGGCGCCGGCGACCAGCGGAGCCAGCGTGTCGCGCACCGCGGCATCGAAGGTCGTCGGAGCGAGTTGGAGGACGGTGTCGCGCGAGTCGAGGCGATAGACCTCGCGGAGAAAGGCGAAGTACGAGAGCAGGCCGCGGCG
>DATBQN010000281.1:0-2767 GCA_036560825.1 Thermoanaerobaculia bacterium | reverse complement strand
GTCGAGGACAACTTCTTCGACGTCGGCGGCCACTCGCTCCACTTGATGAGGCTCCAGGATCGCCTCTCCGCGAGGTGGGGCGAGGTGCCGATCGTCGAGCTTTTCCGCCATCCCACGATCCGGTCGCTGGCGAGCTATCTCGCGAGCCTCCAGCCGGCAGCGACGCGGACCGGACGGCTCGACCAAGCGACCGCAGGCGCCGCCAAGCAGCGCGGGAAGACGCGTGGCGAGGAGCGCCGGGCGGCCATCATGCAGCGCACGAGGAGCCTGGCGGACGCCGGCTCGGGTCAGGGAGTCGACTAGATGGACCAAGCGGAGCTCGACGCGATCGCGATCGTCGGCATGTCGGCCAGGTTCCCCGGCTGCCGCACTCTGGAGGATTACTGGGCGCTCCTGCGCGGCGGTCGCGAGGCGATCTCCTTCTTCACCGAGCCGGCGCCGCCCGGGGCGCCTGCCGGTGCGCTGTACGTGCCCGCTCGCGGCGTGCTGGAGGACGTCGAGCAGTTCGATGCGGTGTTCTTCGGCTACACGCCGAGGGTCGCCGACCTCCTCGACCCTCAGCAGCGTCTCTTCCTCGAGTGCGCCTGGGAGGCCGTGGAGCGCGCGGGATATGACACCCGCCGTTTCACCGGATCGGTCGGCGTCTATGCCGGCGCCGGCCGCAACAACTACCTCCTCCTCAACCTCCTCGCCCACCCCGAGATCCTGCGCGAGCTCGGCGGGCATCAGGTGGCGACCGCCAACGACGGCGGCTTCCTGAGCACCCGGGTCTCCTACAAGCTGGACCTGCGCGGGCCGAGCCTCACCGTGCAGACCGCGTGCTCGACCTCGCTGGTGGCGGTCCATCTCGCCTGCCAGAGCCTGCTCAACCGGGAGTGCGACATGGCGCTCGCCGGCGGCGTCTCCGTCGCGCTCCCCCAGCGGGCGGGCTACTTCCATCAGGAGGGTGGGGTCTTCTCTGTCGACGGCCATTGCCGCGCGTTCGACGAGAAGGCCAGCGGGACGGTCTCGGGCTCCGGAGTCGGCGTCGTGGTCCTGCGGCGCCTCGCGGACGCGCTGTCGGCCGGCGACTCCATCCATGCGGTCATCCGCGGCTCGGCGGTGAACAACGACGGCTCCCACAAGGTCGGCTTCACGGCGCCCAGCAGCGAGGGTCAGGCGGCGGTGATCGCCGAGGCATTGAGCGTCACCGGCCTCTCGGCCGAGGCGCTCTCCTATGTCGAGGCCCACGGCACGGGCACCGCCCTCGGCGACCCCATCGAGGTCGCGGCCCTCCGTCAAGCCTTCTCGCCGCTGCCGCCGGGGCACGCCTGCGGCCTGGGATCGGTCAAGACCAACGTCGGGCATCTCGACGAGGCGGCGGGGATCGCCGGCATGCTCAAGTGCGTGCTGATGCTGGAGCACGGCGAGCTCGTGCCCACCGTCCACTTCGAGCGGCCGAACCCGCGCCTGGGCCTGGAGGACAGCCCCTTCTACGTCTGCCGGGAGACCGCTCCCTGGCCGTCGACCGGCCAGCCGCGGCGCGCGGGGGTCAGCTCCTTCGGCCTCGGCGGCACCAACGCCCACGTCATCCTGGAGGAGGCGCCGAAGCTCTCGCCGCGACCGCCGGAAAGGGAGTGGCAGCTGCTGATCACGTCGGCGCGGACGGAGAGCTCGCTCTCCAGGGCCGGCGCCAACCTGGCGGACTTTCTCCGCCGGAACGGAGCGGTGCAGCTCGACGACGTCGCCTTCACCCTGCAGGTGGGGCGCCGCGAGCTCGCGCACCGGCGGTTCGCCGTCTGCCGCGACCGCGAGGACGCCGCCCGGGCGTTGACCGGCGCGACCGAAGGGCGCGGAGAGAGCGCCTGCCATGGAGGGGAGCCGCGCTCGGTGGCCTTCCTCTTCCCCGGTCAGGGGGCCCAGAAGGTCGGCATGGGCCGCGATCTCTACGACGCGGGCGGAGTCTTTCGCGCCGTCGTCGACCGCTGTTGCGAGAAGCTGCGACCGGATCTCGGCCGCGACCTCCAGGACGTCCTCTACCCCGGCCGCGACGAGGAGGACCGGCAGGCGGTCGCGCGGATAGCCACCACGGCGATCGGCCAGCCGGCGCTGTTCGTCGTCGAGCTGGCCCTGGCGCGCCTCCTCATCGACCTGGGCATCCAGCCGGCGGTGCTCCTCGGCCATAGCCTCGGCGAGTACGTGGCCGCCTGCCTGGCGGGTGTCCTCGACCTCGACGACGCCTTGCGCCTCGTCGCGCTCCGCGGCCGGCTGATGGAAGAGCTGCCGGCGGGGGCGATGCTGGCGGTGCCCCTCGCGGCCACGCGGGTCGAAGGGATGCTCTTCGAGAGCCTGGCCATCGCGGCGATCAACGCGCCGGAGCGCTGCGTCGTATCCGGCCCGGTGGGGGAGATCGACGAGCTCGCGGCGCGGCTCGCGGCGGAGCACGTGTCGTGCCGGCGGCTGCCGGTGTCGCAGGCGTTCCACTCGTCCGCCGTCGTGCAGGTCGAGCACCGCCTGGGCCAGCGCCTCCGGCAGATCGCCTTGCATCCGCCGCGCATCCCGTATCTGTCGAACGTGACCGGCCGCCCGATCGCGGAGGGAGAGGCGACCGATCCGGAGTACTGGACGCGCCACCTGCGGGCCACAGTCCAGTTCGAGGCCGGAGCGCGGCACCTCCTGGCGGACCCCTCCATGTTGCTCCTGGAGGTGGGGCCGGGCGCCGAGCTCACGGCGCTGGTGGCGAGGGGCCTCCCGCCGGGCTCGCCGCGTCGCGCCGTTTCTCTGCTCG
>DATBQN010000280.1:0-4386 GCA_036560825.1 Thermoanaerobaculia bacterium | reverse complement strand
TCAGCTTCCGGCCGGGCTGGTTCGCCGACTCGCTCGCGGGCTGGCGCGAGCCGCTGGCCCTCCTCTGGCTCGACGTCGACCTCTATCAATCGGCGCGCGACGTCCTCGCCGGCGCCCTGCCGGCCCTCGACCCGCGCGGCGCCATCTTCAGTCACGAGCTCCTCGTCGGGCACCTCGAGGACGGCGAGATCGTCCATGCAGGAGAGCCGCCCGGGGCGCTCCGCGACGTCCTCGCCGAGCGCGGCCTCGCCTACCGCGCCGAGCACGCCGCCGGCTGGACGGGCGTGGTGACCTTCCCGGAGAGCCCCGCCCGCGGCGCCGAGCGCCTGCTCGCCGCCCTCCTCGATCACCTCCGCGACGGCGACCACCGCGCGCGCGCCGCGCGGCAGGCGATGGGGCTCAGGAACGCCCTCCGCGACCTCGGCCGCCGTACCCGCTCTGCTATCTTCGGAGCGCGATGATCTCCATCCTGCCGCGGCTCTTTGGGGTCAAGGGCGCCAACAAGAATCCCAAGCCGAGCGGCCCCCTGACGCGCGAGGGCCTGCTGGCGAGCGACCTCTGGCTCGACCAGCCGGACGCCCATGCGCAGATCGCGCGCCGGCTCGCGGCGGGAACGCTCACCGGCGAGCAGGCGGAGAAGCTCCGCTGCTTCGTCGATCGCGGGTACCTGACGCTGGCGCTCGATCTGGCGGACGAGGTCTACGCCGACGTCTGGGCGGCGGTCGAGCGGCTGTGGCGCGAGAAGCCGTGGAGCGTCGCCTTCGCGTACCACAGCCCGCTCAAGGTCTTCGCGTTGGCGGACGAGGCGCGGGACCGCAGGCCATCCTGCCGCATCGCCGATCTCCACTCAGAATCCTCCGGCGCCCTCGCCCTCTATCTCAACCGGCAGATCTTCGACTACGTCGAGCTCATCTGGGGCCAGCCGGCGGTCGCCACCCAGAGCCTGACCTTCGAGTACGGCAGCCAGCAGGCGCTCCACCGCGACCCCGTGCACGTCCACACCTCGCCGCCCAGCCACCTCGTCGCCGCCTGGATCGCCCTCGAGGACATCGGCCCCCGCTGCGGCGCCCTCACCTACATCCCGGGTTCGCACCGCCTCCCCTACTGGCGGGACGCCAAGGGCGACTACCGCCTCCACCAGGCGAGCCACGGCGAGGCGGAGATCCGCGCCGCGCTCGACTTCGATCTCGCGCAGTGCGCCAGGCGCGGCCTCGCCCCCGAGCTCTTCACCTGCCGGCGCGGCGAGGTCCTCATCTGGCACCACTCGCTCCTCCACGGCGGCTCGCCGCCGGAGGACCCGGCGCTCACCCGCAAGAGCTTCGTCGTCCATTTCTCGACCCAAGCCAACTACAAGCGCCTCCGCCAGACCGTCCTCGAGCCGGCCCGCGACGCCGCCGGCAATCTCGTCGAGAGGAGCCACACCTTCGGCACCGACCGGCTCCTCGAGCGGGACGGCTGCCGCGGCTTCGACAACCCGCTGCGGAACTACCGGGGGCCGGATCAGGCGCCGGCGACGAAGACGGCGCCCAGCGAGCCGACGTCGTAGATCTCGGAGAGGGGGAGCTCCTCGAAGCGGAAGTCCTCGGCGCGGAGCGTGGACGGGCGCGGATCGGCGAAGTCGGGCAGGCCGCCGGGCGGCGGCAGGTGGCGGAAGAGGCGGAGGCTCGGGAAGCGCTCGCGGAGCGCCTCTTCCCAATCCCACAGGTAGCGGCTCGAGCGCTCGCGCGGCCGCGCCTGGTGGAGGGCGAGCGTCTGCCCGTCGAGAATCGGCGGCAGCGAGGCGAGGAGGGAGCCGCCAGGCGCCAGATGGCGCGCGATCCCGGCGAGCGCGCGATCGGGATCGTCGACCCGCGGCAGCGCGCCCATGGCTACGACGAGATCGAAGCTCCCCAGGTCGTCGGACAGCTCGCTCGGCCCTCCGGTGCCGAACGAAAGCCCGGGCCGACCGAGCTTCCGCCGCGCGTAGCGGAGGCTCCACGGATCGCGCTCGACGCCGACGACTCGGGCGGCGCCGCTCGCGAGCAGCCGGGCGCAGCCGTAGCCGGTGCCGCAGGCGACGTCGAGGACGGACTTGCCGCGCGCCAGGTCACCGGCGAAGACGTAGAGCGAGAGGTGGGCCTGGTAGAGGTCGTTGGGGACTTCCGGAGAGACGATCTCGCCCGACGGCGGCAGGCCGCTCGCGAGGCGGCGCCAGGCGTTCCGCGCCCGAAGCGCCCGGAGCGTCCCGTCCTTTGCGCCGCCCTGGCCTCCATCGCTCACTCGCGCGACGATAGCGCAATCGAGATACTCGCCGAGAGCCGCGCCGGCTTTGGCTTAGTTGCTCGCCAACGAGACCAGCGGGACCGGAGGGTGTAGACGGAATCCTCGGCCCGTACGTTAAACTAGACACCAGATCTTTCGAGAAGGCGTTGCGCGGAGCCCGTCGACGATCGCGTTCCATCCATGCTGAAAGAACGAGCCCGGATCCTTGCCGTCCTCATCTTTCTTCTCGATCTCGCCCTCGTCGCCGCCGCCTTCCTGACCGCCTTCTCGTTCCGCAGCTGGCTGCTGCCGCACATCGCGCCGCGGGCCTTCCCGGAGTTCTACTCCCTCGCGTCGTACCTGCCATTGCTGCCGCTCGCGCTCCTCATCTGGGGCTCGCTCCTCCTCCTCTCCGGCCGTTACCGCTCCCACCGCACGGTGCCCCTCGTCGACGAGGCGTGGGCGATCATCCGCGTCTCGACGACCGGCGCGGTCCTCTTCATGCTCATCCTCTTCGTCGGCCGGGTCGACCAGCGGCTGCTCCGCGACGACCGCATCAGCCGGCTCTGGGTGCTCCTCTTCCCCCTCCTCTCCTGCCTCTTCCTGCTCTTCGAGAAGATCGCCATCCGGCTTACCTCGCGCTACGTGCGCGCGCGCGGCTTCAACTACCGCACCGTCTTGATCGTCGGCACCAGCGACGCCGGCCAGGACATCGCCGAGTCGATCCACGGCCACCGCTTCTGGGGCTATCGCGTCCTCGGCTTCCTGCGCACGGGGACCGACGAAGGCGATCCCTGGAACGGGCTCTACCCGATCCTGGGCGACGTCGAGGACCTGGCGCGGATCGTCGAGCAGAACGTCGTCGACGACGTCATCTTCGCCGTCCACCGGCGCGAGCTCGACCGCCTGGAGGACCTCTTCCTCTCCCTCCAGGAGCAGGGGATCCGCACCCGCTTCGCGATGAACCTCTTCCCCCACACCCGCGCCAAGGTGGAGATCGAGGAGCTCGACGGCGTGCCGCTCCTCTCCTTCGCCACCACGCCGACCTCGCAGATCCAGCTGATGGCGAAGCGCGGGCTGGACGTCGGGGTCGCCTCGCTCGTCCTCCTCCTCGGCCTTCCGGCGGTGGCGGCGATCGCGCTCCTCATCAAGATCACCTCGGGCGGCAACGTCCTCTTCCGCCAGACCCGCTGCGGCCTGAACGGGCGCTCCTTCACCCTCTACAAGTTCCGCACCATGGTCGAGGGCGCGGAGCTCCGCCGCGACGAGCTGATGCACTTGAACGAGATGAACGGGCCGGTCTTCAAGCTGAGGAGCGACCCGCGGGTGACCGCCTTCGGGCGCTTCCTGCGCAAGTTCAGCCTCGACGAGCTGCCGCAGCTCTGGAACGTGCTGCGCGGCGACATGAGCCTGGTCGGCCCGCGGCCGCCGATCCCCGAGGAGGTCGCGCGGTACAAGCGCTGGCAGCGGCGGCGGCTGGCGATGAAGCCCGGGCTCACCTGTCTGTGGCAGATCAGCGGGCGGAACAACCTCGACTTCGACCGCTGGATCGAGCTCGACCTCGAGTACATCGATTCGTGGACGCCGCTGCTCGACCTCAAGATCCTGGTGAAGACGATCCCGGTCGTCCTCTCGGGCAAGGGCGCCTCCTGACCGGCTGCATGCGGCTCGCCGTCATCGCGGACGTCCACGGCAACCTGCCGGCCCTGGAGGCGGTGCTGGCGGACCTCGCGCGGCGGGACGCCGCCGCGGTGGTCAATCTCGGCGACTGCCTCTCCGGCCCGCTCTGGCCGGCGGAGACCGCGGACCTCCTGATGCGGCTCGACTTCCCCACCGTGCGCGGCAATCATGATCGGGTGGTGGCCGCCGGGGACGTGGCGTCGATGGGCCCGACGGATCGGTTCACTTACGATGCGATCGGCGCGATCGGCGAAGGGCGCCTGCGCTGGCTGCGCGGCCTGCCGCCCGAGGTCTCACCGGCGCCCGGCATCCTCGCCGTGCACGGCTGCCCCGGAGACGACATGGCCTACCTGCTCGACGAGGTGTGGGCCGGGCGCCTCTTCCGCGCCGACGCGCCGACCATCGCCGCTCGCCTGTCCGGGCAGGCGGCAGACCTCGTCCTCTGCGGTCACAGCCACCGGCAGA
>DATBQN010000279.1:0-11906 GCA_036560825.1 Thermoanaerobaculia bacterium | reverse complement strand
TAGTTGCTGAGCGAGATCCCCAGGTTGCGCAGCTTGCCCGAGTTGATCTGCAGCAGCTCGACGTCGACCACCACCTCGGCCTTCGACTTGTCGTTGGCCTCGATGATCCGCTCGGCGACCTTCACCTTGTCGGCGGTGTCGCGCAGGATGATGGCGTTGAGCTGCTCGTTGGTGGCGATCTTCCGCGCGTCGATGAGGCTGCGCAGGATGGTCGTCATGTCCTTGACCTCGGCGTTCGACAGGAAGAAGGTCTGGATGACGAGGTCCTCGTAGATGCGGCGGTTCTGCGGGTTGTCGGCGGCGATGATGATGGTCTGCGGGTCCATCACCTTGTAGAAGTGGCCGGCCGCCCGCATGAGGAACTCGAGCGCCGCCTGCGCGTCGACGTCCTTCAGGTCGACCGCGATCTCCTGGTCCTTGAGGTTGGGGTCGAAGAGGATGTTGATGCCGAAGGCCTTGCCGAGGGCGCGGTAGATGTCGAAGATCGACACCGGCTGCGGGAACTCGAGCGAGATCGGCGTGTTCGACCGCGGGTTGAGCTCCGGCGGCTGCGGCCGGGAGTTGCGGGTCTTCCGCTTCATCTCGTCGATCGTCTCCGGCTGCTGGTTCTTCTGCGCCGCCTCGTAGGCGGCGCGCGAGCGGTCGAGCTCGGCCTTGGCGTACTGGTTGGTGGGGTCGAGCTGGACCGCCTGCTCGTACTCGATCATGGCGCGCTCGATCACTCCCGCCGCCCGGTACTGCTTGCCCTTCTCGAAGTGCTCCTGGGAGGCCTTGATCTTGGCGCGCAGCAGGTTCGCCTGGTAGCCGATGTTGTCGGGATCGGTCTCGAGCGCCTTGATGTACTGCAGCACCGCCTCGTCCCACTTGCCTTCCTGCGTCGCGATCTCCGCCTGCCGGGCGCTGTGGTAGCTCGCGCAACCGGCCGCCGCCGCCAGCAGGAGACAGGGAAGGAGGAACCGCACGAAGAGGTTGCGCATTCTTCTCGCCTTTCTCGATCTAGCCACCGGCCGGCAGCCGCTGGGGCGGCGTGTCGGCGAAGCCGACGAAACCGATGTCCACGGATTCAAAGCCGATGTGGTTGACGGTGAACTTGCCGTCGATCGTCCCACCTTCTTTTACGTTGTAGATGGTCTTGCCGTCCGTGAAGACGGCCAGGCGGCGCTCCGCGGGTCCGAAGTTGCCGAGGTACTTGAGGGTGAACGGCGGCGGCTTGGGGACGAGGGCATCGAGGCGCGCCCGCTCCTCCGCCTCGGCGCGCAGGCGGGCCGCGAGCTCCGCCGCGGCACGGTCCCGCGCGACCTCCGCGGCGGTCGGCCGGTGGATCGGCGGCGGCACCGGCGGCGGCTCGAAGAAGCGCCAGGGGTCGCGGCCCGGGGTGTAGCTCTCGGGGTCGTGCTGGAGCGCCGCGAGGTGGAGGTCCAGCACTTCGCGGACGGGGGCGTCGCGCGAGCCGCGGCGGCTGCCCGGAGCCGGGGCCGGGGCGCCGCGCGTCCCGCCGTCCTCCGGATCGGCCGCGCGAGCCGCGGCCGGCGCGGCGGCCGGAGGGGCCGGAGCCTCGTCGTCGCCGGGACCGAAGTAGCGCCACAGCGCGATCAGCGCCAGGGCACCGAGGACGATCAGCAGTACCCGCTGCCGGCTCACGAGGTCCCCCCCGTCCGTCTCGCCGGAGCGCCCAGCGGCTGCGCCCCTTCCTTGGCGAAGAGGGTCGAGAGCCGCAGGCTCATGCGCAGCTCGGACCCCTTCGGGTCCTGCGTCATGCTGGCGTCCTCGAGGGTGAGGAAGGAGTCCGACAGCTCGAGCAGGTTGACGAACTTGCGCAGCTCGAGATAGGTGCCCGAGACGGAGAAGACGAACGAGCGCTTGATCAGCCCGTAGTCCTCGATCTCCTGCTCGGGATAGGCGAGGATCTCCGGCTCGAGGCCGGCGCGGCGGGCGAGCGAGAGGACCTCGGCGGTCACCTCGGTCAGGCGCCGGCGGCGGGTCGAGAAGCGGTCGTCGTAGAGCTCCTCGACGCGGCGGCGGTTGGCGTCGGCGCGCAGGAGGAGCGAGTCGAGCTCGCGCTGCCGGGCCTTGAGCGTCGCCATCTCGTGGTGCTGGCCGTCGAGCTCGGCCTCGAGCGACTGGATGTTCCCCGCGTAGCCCAGCCGGTAGACGGCGAAGGCCGCCAGGTTGAGCAGGAAGAAGACGAGGGCGGGCAGCCACACCCACACCCGCTGGCGCCAGATCTCCGGGTTGCTCATCGCCCGCCGCCCCTCCCGTTGGGATCCTTGCTCGAGCCTTCGTCGGGCACCGCGCCCGCCGTGCCGTGCCCCCGCGGCGTGCCGATGCCGCGCAGGCCCGGGGGCTGCGGAACGGCCGGGCGCGGCGCGGCCCGGGGGAAGGGATCGGGGCGGAGGAGGGCGCGCGGCGCGACCGGATCGACCGTCCCGCCGATGGGCTGCTGGGCGCCTGCCCCGCCGGGCGCGAAGGTCACCCGGGGCGACGGGGGTGGCGCCGATGGCGGCGACAGCCCGGGCGGCGGAACGGCCTGGAGGGCCTGCGAGCCGGGCTCCGGGGCGAGCTTCCAGCGGCGCGCCGGCGGCTTCACCGGGCCGGCGACCGCCGCGTTGGGCAGGTAGGTGACGCCGACCGCGAAGCGGATGTAGCCGTCCTTCTCGTGCGCCTGGTGGGTGAGGTTCGGCTCCGCGAAGGCGGGGTGGGCGAAGAGGTTGTCGACGAACTCGAGGATCGCCTCGTCGCTCTTCGCCTGGCCGCTGATCTGCAGGGTCACGAGGTCGGTGGTGCGGCGGGTCGCCGGGCGCCGCACCGCCTGGCGCTCCTGGCGCTCGTCGGCGAGCCCGCGCGGGGTGAGCTGCTGCAGGCGGACGTCGGCCGGCAGCACCTCGGCCAGGCGGTCGAAGAGCCGGCTCCAGGAGAAGGTGCGCTGCGCGATCTTGCCGTTCAGGTAGGCGACCTCCTCGTTCTGGCGGCCGAGGTCGAGCCGCGCGACCTGCTCCTCGTGGCGCGCCACCGCCTGGCGCTCGGCGGCGACCCTCCCCTGGCCGGCCTTGACCTCGGCGCGCTTCTCGCGCGAGCTCGCGAGGTAGCTCCAGATGATGAAGACGTTGGTGAGGAGGAGGACGGTGCCCAGCACCCAGAGCAGCGCCGCGGCGCGCGTCACCGGCCGGCTGTTGACGAACGGCTGCCGGGAGAGATTGAGCCGGTCGGTCGATCGGCGATCGGGAACCTGCCGGTCGGTCGACCGGCGATCGGGAGCCTGCCGGTCGGTCATGCCACCTCCCGGCGGGCCGCGCCCAGGAGCGGCGCCATCTCGCGCCAGGGCGCCGCGGCCTCCTCGATCTGGAGGGGCGGCAGGTGGCGGCCGTCGAGCGGCTGCGCCGGCGCTCCCAGACCGTCGGCCAGCCGCGCCAGCCAGGCCGCCTCGAGCTCGGGCGGGGCCGAGAGCAGCACCCAGCCGAGGGACGAGCCGGGGAAGTGCTCGTCGAGGAAGTTCCGGGTGAGCCGGAGGTCGCGCGAGACGAGGCCCGCCCACGCCTCCTGGGGGAGGTTGTCCGCCACCGCCTTGAAGCGGTGGAGGACCGGCTCGCCCTCGCGCACGAAGGCGAGGGTGTAGCCCGCCTCCTCGACCAGGGCGAGCGCGCCGAAGCGCTCCCCGCCGAGCCCGAGCGTCTCCAGCGCGGCGCCCGGAGGCGGCAGGCGCCGGCGGCCGCCGAGGTCGGGGAGCTCGGCCAGCCGCTGATCGTCGAGGGCGGCGATCAACGCCAGGCTCACGCTGGTGATCTGGCCGAGGCGGATGCCGGCCTCGGCGAAGGCATCCTCGAGCTGGCCGAGGAGCTGCTCGATGCCGAAGCCCAGGAGGAGCCGCCGCGGCTCCTGTTGGCCGGGGAGCGGCGTCACCTCGAGGGCGCCGATGCGCAGCTCGTCGACGCGGAAGGGCACCAGGCGCTTGAGCTTCCAGCGCAGGACCTCGTCGCGCGCCTCCGCGGGCTTGGGAAGGTCGGTGACCTCGGCGAAGCTCACCCGCAGCCACGACTCGGGGACGACGAGCGAGGCGTCGCGCACCGTCCCCGGCACCTGGCCGAGGAATTCCGCGAGCCGCTCGGCGAAGGCGCGCGGGTCGCGCAGCGGCCCGCCGAGGAGGCCGAGGTGGAAGGTCTCCGGCGGCAGCAGGGCGGCGCGGTAGGCGCGGAAGCGGAAGCCCACGGGCAGGCGGACGAACTGCCCGTAGGCGATCCGCCGCTCGTCGAGCGCGAAGACGTGCGGCGCGACCGGAATCGGCGCCGTGCCCAGGAGCCGCTCAATCCACGAAGGTGACTTTGTTGATCTCACGAAGCGTGGTGACTCCTTTGAGGGCCTTCTCGAGCGCCGACTCGCGGAGGAAGGTCATCCCCTCCTCCTTGGCGGCGCGCTTGATCTCGGAAGCCGGACGGCGATCGAGGATGAGCTCGCGGATGTGATCGGAGAGGTCGAGCAGCTCGGAGACCGCGAGCCGCCCGTGGAACCCCGTGCCGTTGCACTCGATGCAGCCGGACCCCTCGTAGAAGGTGAAGTCGGAGTACACGGCGGGGTCCAGGCCGCTCTCCTCGAGCAGCTGGCGCGTCGCCTTGACCGCGTGCCGGCAGTGCCGGCAGATCATGCGCACCAGGCGCTGGGCGAGCACGCAGTTCAGGGCGGAGACGAAGTTGTAGAGGTCGACGTTCATGTTGAGGAAGCGTCCCAGCACGTCGACCACGTTGTTGGCGTGGACGGTGGTGAAGACGATGTGGCCGGTGAGCGCCGACTGGATGGCGATCTGCGCCGTCTCCGCGTCGCGGATCTCGCCGACCATCACCTTGTCGGGGTCGTGGCGGAGGATGGAGCGCAGGCCGCGGGCGAAGGAGAGACCCTTCTTCTCGTTGACCGGGACCTGGGTGATCCCCTTGAGCTGGTACTCGACGGGGTCCTCGATGGTGATGATCTTGTCCTCCGACGACTGGATCTCCGAGAGGCAGGCGTAGAGGGTCGTCGTCTTGCCGGAGCCGGTGGGGCCGGTCACCAGGACCATGCCGTAGGGCTCGCGGATGAACTTCCGCAGCTTGCGCAGCGTCTCCTCGTCGAAGCCCAGGATGTCGAGCCGGAGGCTCTTGAAATCCTTGTTCATCGACTCCTTGTCGAGGATGCGGATGACGCAGTCCTCGCCGTGGACCGAGGGCATGATGGAGACGCGGAAGTCGATCGTACGCCCCTTCAAGCGCAGCTTGAAGCGGCCGTCCTGGGGGACGCGCTTCTCGGCGATGTCGAGCTCCGACATCACCTTGATGCGGCTGATGATGGTCTGGTGGTGGCGCTTGTCGATCGGCTCCATCGCCTGGTAGAGGACGCCGTCGATGCGGTACTTGATGATCACCTCGGTGTCGCGCGTCTCGATGTGGATGTCGCTCGCCCGCTGCTGGATGGCGTTGAACATCGTCGAGTCGACGAGCTTGATGATCGGGCTGGTGTCGGCGCTGATGCGGTCGATCGACAGCACCTCTTCGCCGTCCTCGTCCTCCTGCACCAGCTGGATGCGGAAGTCCTCGGAAGCCTCGTCGAGCACGCGCTGCGCGCTCTCGGACTTCTGCAGGATCTCCGCGATCGCCGACTGCACCCCCACCTTGACCTCCACAGGCTGGCCGAGGAGGAGCTCGAGCTCGTCGATCTTCATCACGTCCGAGGGGTCCGCCATGACCACCGACAGGCGCCCGTCGAGCTGCGCCTCGGGGATGAAGCCGTAGCGCAGCATGAGGTCGAAGGGGATGCGCCGGAAGAGGTCGTTGTCGATGCGGAAGTGCGTCATGTCGACGAACTCGAGGCCGTAGCGGGCGGCGAAGGCCTCCGCCTCCCGCCGCTCCTCGACGGCGCGCAGCCGCGCCTGCTCGAGGGTCTCGGCCTCGACCTCTTTCTCTTTGATCTCGCGGACGGCGGTCGCCGTCTTGCCGTTGGCTGCCATTCAGTTACCTCGTCACACCCGATGCGCCGGCGATGGGGGAGCCTAACATTGCTCTCGGCGCTCCTAGAACTTCGACGAGCCGAGGGCGGAGAACATCGGCAGATAGATCGACACCAGGAGCAACCCGATGATGAGGCCCATGAAGACGAGCATCATCGGCTCGATGAGGGAGAGGATGCGCGCCATGCGGGTCTCGACCTGGTCGTCGAGGAGGTCGGAGACGTTGCCGAGCATCTCGTCGAGCGAGCCGGTCGCCTCGCCCACCTTGACCATGTCGACCGACATGTCGGTGAAGATCTCGCTCGACTCGAGCGCCTCATGGAAGGGCTTGCCCTCGCGCACCATCTGGATGGTCGGCTCGAGCTTCGACCGCACGTGCCGGTTGCCCACCGAGGAGACGGCGATCTCGAAGGCGGGGACGAGCGGGATGCCGCCCGCGAGGAGCGTCGAGAGGGCGCGCGAGAACTCGGAGAGCGCGAAGCGGTGGAGCACCGAGCCCAGGAAGGGCACCCGCAGCTTCAATCGGTCGAGCGCCTCCCGCCCCTCGTCGGTGCGTCCCCAGCGGCGCAGGAAGGCGACCCCGCAGGCGATGAGCAGGACCCCCCAGAGCCAGTTCCAGAGCAGCAGGGTGCGGGCGGAGGCGAAGGCCGAGATCCCCAGCACGATGCGGGTGATGAGCGGCAGGTCGACGCCGAGGTCGGCGAAGAAGACCTGGAACTTGGGGACCACGACGATCGCCATGACGGAGATCATGGCGATCGACAACCCGACCAGTACCGCCGGGTAGATCAGCGCGGAGACCACCCGCTTGCGGGCCTCGAGGACCAGCTTCATGTAGCGGATGAAGCGGCGGATGACGAGCTCGAGCTCGCCGCTCCGCTCGCCGGCCTTGAGCGCCGAGGGATAGAGGCGGGGGAAGATGTCGCCATAGGCGGCGAACGCTTCGGAGAGGTCCTCGCCGCTCTTCACCCGGTCGCGCACCTCGATGAGCACCGACTTCAGGTTGGGGTTGGGCATGCGTTCGAGCATCAGGTCGAGGGCCTGGAGGAGGGGCAGGCCGGCCTTCAAGAGCGCCGCGAGCTCCTGGTTGAAGACCAGGAACTCGGCGTCCGGGACGCGGCGCCGCCGGGGGCCGCCCGAGAGGAACGACGGCAGCGCGAGCTTCTTCGGCACCCCTCGCCGCCGGAGCTCGAAGACGTGGTAGCCGCGCCGGTCGAGCTCGCTCCGCAAGGCGAGCTCGTCGGCCGCGGAGTGGACCTCCTCGAGCACCCGCCCGTCGGGGGTCCCCACCCTGCAGACGTACTGCATCACGCCGGTCTCTCCCTCTCGATCAATGTGCCGCCGTCACGATCCATTGCGCCGCTCGCCCTCGCGCACCGTGATCACCACCATCAGCGCCTCGCGGCTCGACTCGCTCTGGGCGAGCCCCAGGCTCATGGTGCGGTCGAGCCAGAGGTTCATGTTGGTGCGGATGAGCACCTGGGCCGCGCGCTTCTGCTGGTGGCGCATCACCTCGAAGTCGGTGAGGCGCACCCGCCGCTCCGGCAGCACCGTCCCCACCCGGAAGCCCACCCGGTACTCCGAGCCCAGCTCGTAGGTCACCACCTCTCCTTCCAGGCTCTGCAGCGCCGCCCGCGCCGCGATCTCGTAGGAGTCGTAGCCCAGGAGGTCGTGGAGCCGCCGGGTGAGCTCCGCCGGCAGCTCGGAGTGGAGCATCGGCGGCGACACCGCGGTGCGGCTGGCGCGGACGATGAGGATGTCCAGCCGCAGCGGACGCGAGGGATGGTCGAAGCTGCGCAGCGCCGGGCGGATCCTGGCGAGCGCCGCCTCGGTGTCGCGGATCGCCAGCGTGTTGTCGGCCGGCTGCAGCTCGACCGTGCCGCGCGGCGACAGCAGGGGGTTGACCAGGGCGACGGCATCGCTCGCGCGCTGGTGCTTGAAGGCATAGGCGTAGAGGACCGGCTGGTCGGCGGCCGCGGCCGTCCCGCCGTCCAGCGCCCAGGCGGCCGGCAGCATCAGCACCAACAGAAAGCTCGCGTAGGCGCGGGCACGCGACATCGGGGAGCTCGGGAAGCTTACCGCCGAGGGGTCGTCGACCCGCCCGCCGGAAGAGAGTGAGCCGCTGGACACCCCGCGACGCCGTGAGGGGAACACCGAGCCTCAGACATCGAGCTTCTCGTCGACGATCATGACTACCGAGAGGTTGCCGCCGTCGATCTGATAGACGCGCGCGTCGGGACGGTTGAGCTCCTCGATCATCGGCAGCTGGGCCGGGCGGAGCGACGGCTGGGCCTGGAGGTCGCGCGTGGTCATCGCCGCGGTCGCGATCGTCGGCTCGACCCGCAGGGTCGGCGCGAGAGGCAGGCTCGGCATCGCGGCAACGGCCGGCGCCGGCCGGTCCGGAGCGGTCGAGCCCAACGCGAGCGCCGTCGCGGCCAGCACGGCGGCCGCCGCCCAGCGCGTCCAGCCGCCGGTCGCCCCCAGGCCGCGGCGGCGGGCCGCGGACGAGGCGCCGACCCGGCTCGCGGCACGGAGCGCCGCGACCGCCTGCTGGACCGCCGCGACCTCGCCGAGGTCGGCGGGCGGCGAAGAAACGGCCGGCGCCGCGCGCAGGCGGCGGAAGACCAGCGTGGGATCGGCGTCCAGGGCCATGCGCCGGCAGGCGGGGCACCCGTCCAGATGGGCGAGCGCCTCCGCCCAGCCGGCGGGCTCCCGGCCGCCGGCGGCGGCGCGGTGAGCGACGAGCGATCGCCAGCCGGAGGGGGTGTTGCCGGAGGGGCAGGAGACCGAGGTCACGCGATCTCCTCGTCGGCGAGCCCGGCGGCGCGGGCCGCGTACTCCGGGTAGCGCCGCACGAGCTCGCGGCGGAGCTGCTTGCGGGCGTTGAAGAGATGGTTCCTGACCGTCGACTCGCGGCAGCCGACGATCGCCGAGACCTCCTGGGAAGACAGGCCCTCGACCTCGCGGAGGAGGAAGACCAGCCGCTGCTTCTCGGAGAGACCGGTGGCCAGCTCGCGGAAGATCGCCGCCACCTCCCCGTGCTCGAGCCGGGAGAGGTCGCCCTGGGCGCGGGTGTCGGCCACCTGGCGGAGGTGCTGGCGCACCGGCTCGCTGCTCTTCTCGCGGCTCCGCCGCGCCCGCAGGTGGTCGATGGCCAGGTTGCTCGCGATGCGATAGATCCAGGTGTTGGGGCTCCAGCGGTCGTCGAACTTCAGCCGGTTCTCCCAGACCTTGAAGAAGGTGACCTGGACGACGTCACGGGCCTCCTCGGCGTCCCCGAGGATGCGCTGGGCGAGCTGGAGCAGCGGGCGGGTCTTCCTCCCGATCAGCTCGTTCAAGGCCGCCTCGCTGCCGTCCCGCACCTCCACCAGGAGATCGCGGTCGGTCAGCTCCTGCCAGCAGGGCCTGACGGCGCGATTGGAGACGACGAGCTCTAGCATCATGCCTTTCTACGGAGCCGGGCGGGGCGGCGTCTATTGCCGATCGGCAGAGGACGGCGGGCCGCGCGCCGGGGGCGGACCGGACCTAACCATTATACTGCCCAGCGATATGCAGTCCTTCCTCTGGGGGCTCTACCAGCTCGCCATGGGGGCCGTCCTGCTCCTCACGGGGCCGATCCTCCTCGCCCGCCGCGGCCGTCACTACCTCCCGACACTGCCCGGCCGGCTCGGGCGCTTCCCGGCGGCGGGCCCCGGCGACGAGCGGGGAGGGCTCTGGCTCCACGCCGTCTCCGTCGGCGAGGTGGGGGTGGCCTCCACCCTCGCGCGGGCTCTGCCGCCCGGCCTCCCTCTCCTGGTGACCACCATCACCCCGACCGGCCAGGCGCGCGCCCGCGCCGCCTTCGACGGGCGCGCCGCGGTCGCCTATCTCCCCTTCGAGCTGAGGTTCGCCGTGCGCCGCTTCTTCGACCGCTTCGCCCCCGCCTCCCTGGTGCTGGTCGAGGGGGACCTCTGGCCGCTCCTCCTGCGCGAGGCGCGCCGGCGGCGCCTTCCCGTCGCGGTGGCGAACGGCCGGGTGAGCGACCGGAGCTTCCGCCGCATGCGGCGGCTGAAGCCCCTCCTCGGCCCCCTCCTCGCCGGGGTCGACCGCTTCGGCGTGCAGACGGCGGAGGATCGCGCCAAGCTCCTCGCCCTGGGCGTGCCCGCGGAGCGCATCGCGGTGACCGGGAACCTGAAGTACGAGGCGCCGGCGCCGGCGCGCTCGCCGGCTCTCGAGGACGCCATCCGCCGGCTCGCCGCCGGACGGCCGGTCCTCCTCGCCGGCTCGACCATGGCGGGCGAGGAGGAAGCCGTGCTCGACGCCTTCTCCCGGCTGGCGAGCGAGGGCCGGCGGGCCCTCCTGGTCCTCGCCCCTCGCCACCCCGAGCGCTGGGACGCGGTCGAGCGGCTGGTCGCCGAGCGGGCCGGGCGGGGCGTGGTCGTCGCCCGCCGGAGCCGCCTGCCGGGGCCGGACGATCCGCCGCCGGACGTCCTCCTCCTCGACAGCCTGGGAGAGCTCGCGGGCCTCTATGCCGTCGCCACCGCCGCCTTCGTGGGAGGGACCCTCGTTCCGACCGGCGGCCACAACCCGCTCGAGCCGGCGCGCTTCGGCGTGGCGACCGCGGTGGGCCCTTCGATGGACAACTTCGCCGAGATGGCGGCCGAGTTCGACCGCGCCAGCGCCTGGCGGCGGGTGGCGGGCGAGCGCGAGCTGGCGGAGGCCTGGTCCCGATGGCTCGCCGACCCGGCGGCGGCGCGGGCGGTGGGGAGCCGCGCGGCGCGCCTGGTCGAGGAGAACCGCGGCGCCCTGGCGCGCACGCTGGCGCTCCTCACGCGGGAGATCTCCGCGGCGGGCACGGCGGCGCCGGAGGGAGCGGGCGAGGAGGGCGCGGGCAGCGAGCGGATCGAGGCAGCGACCGTCTCAGCCGGCTCCCATGTTCCAGGCCAGCCGCTGCGGAGGGCCGGGCGCTGATGCATCTCGCGCCGCCGCCGCCCCCATCGTCCCCCTGGCAGCTCCTCTATGGCGGCGCCCACGGGCTGCGCAGCCGCTGGTACCACGCGCGCGCTCGACGCCTGCCGCGCCCGGTCCTCTCGATCGGCAACCTCCATTGGGGCGGCGCCGGGAAGACCCCGCTCGTCGCGGCGATCGCCGCGCGCCTGCGCGACCGGGGTCTGGCGGTCGCCATCCTCTCGCGCGGCTACGCCAGCCGCGGCCGCGGCGTGCGGGTGGTGAGCACCGGGCAGGGTCCCCTCCTGGGACCGCTCCTCGCCGGCGACGAGCCGGTGCTCCTCGCGGGCGAGCTGCCGGGGGTCGCCGTCGTCGTCTCTCCGGACCGCTTCCGCGCCGGGCTCCACGCCCTGCGGCGGCTGGAGCCGCCGCCCGCGCTCTTCCTCCTCGACGACGGGTTCTCGCACCTCGCCCTCCACCGCGACCTCGACATCCTCGCCTTTCCCGCCGCCGACCCCTGGGCCGGCGGGCGGCTGCCGCCGGGCGGACGGCTGCGCGAGCCCCTCCGCGCCGCCGCTCGCGCGAGCGCCGTGGTGCTCACCGGGGCCGACACGCAGGCCGCGGACGCCGCCGATTCCGAGGGGAAACACGGCGGCGCGGCGCTCGCCGCCGCCCTTCGCGACTACGGCTTCACCGGCCCCGGCTTCGCCAGCGCCACCCGCCCGGGACGGCCGCTCCTCACCACCGGCGAGGCGCTGCCGGCCGGCGCGCGGGTCTTCCTGGTGACGGCGATCGCGCGGCCCGAGCGCTTCACCGCGACCGCCCGCAAGCTCGGGCTCGACATCGTCGGCGAGCTGCGCTTCCCCGACCATCACCGGTTCCCGCCGGCCAGCCTCGAGCGCATCGAGGCCGCCTTCCGCGGCAGCGGCGCGGCCGCCGTCCTCACCACGGGCAAGGATCGGGTGAAGCTGCTGCGCCGGATCGAGGCGCCGCTCGCCGAGCTCCCCATCCG
>DATBQN010000278.1:0-5983 GCA_036560825.1 Thermoanaerobaculia bacterium | reverse complement strand
GCCCGACCACCAGCTCTGATGGCCGCGGCCCGGCGCCAGGAGCTCGAGCTGGAACCAGTGGAAGGGGAGGACGTTGCGGCACTCGTCGCGGATCTGCTCGGCGACCGCGACGATCTCGCGGCCGCTGCCGCCGATCGTCTCCGCGGCGCGGCCCACGCGCTCGAGCCCCTCGGCGCGCCGGCGGTGCAGGTCCGAGAGGATCTCCGTCCGCGCCGCCTCGGCCGCCAGGACTCCGAAGCAGGCGAGGAGGAGCCCGCCCGTGCGCCAGCCGGCGGCGAGGCCGGCGACGGCGATCGCCGAGCCCGCCGCCCAGCCGAAGGCGTCGAGGGAGAGCGGGCGGAGGACGACGCCGAGCTCCAGGGCGACGTCGGGACGGCGGATCTTGCGATCGGCGATCTCCAGGCCGACGAAGAGGACGAGGTAGACCGCGGCCGCCGCGAGGACGAGCGCCGGCAGGCCCATCCCCTGCCGCCGCGCGGCGAGGACGACCCAGACGGCGCCCGCCGCGAGGGTCGCGAGCGCCACCCGCCCGCAGCTCTCGACCGCGCGCAGAGGCTGCCGGCGGCGCTCCGCGACCTGGTCGTCGGAGCTCACCCGCACCTGCCGGTGGACGAGCTCGGCGGCGAGGACGGCCGCGGTGGCGAGCAACGCGGCGGCGAGCGGGCTCGCGAGCGCCAGCATGGCGGGAAGGGCGACGGTGCCCAACCCGAGCGTCGCCCCGCCGAGCGGGCGGTGGCCGGCCGCCGCGGCGGCGGCGAGCAGGGCGACGACGAGGAGCCCCGCGCTCGGCCGGCCGCCGCGCGCGAGCGCCGGCACCCAGACGGCGGCGGCGAGCGCGAGAGCGGCGCCCGCGGTGGGCAGCAGGGATGCCCAGACGTCGCGCGGCGAGCGGGAGCGCTTCATAGGTGCTGGCGGCATGCTACGCGCCGCGGCTGGCCGTGGCAATGCGCCGCGCGCGAGGATTACCATGTGGGGAGCGGCGCCTGGCCGCTTCAAACAAGCTCATGGCGATGAAACGACTGCCGGCCTCGGCGGAGGAGGAGCTGCTCGACCGCCACGACCTCGCGCCGGCGGAGACTGCGCGCTCGCTCGCCGAGCTCGACCGGGTGAACCGCGCGCTCTTCGGGTGGCTGCCCATCCAGCGCGCGCTCCTGCCGCGTCTCGAGTCGGGCGCGCCGCCGGCGCGACTGCTCGACCTCGGCACCGGCAGCGGCGAGGTCGCCGGGAAGCTGGCGCGGGCGGCGGAGCGGGGGGGGGCGGCGGTGACGCTCGTCGGCCTCGACCGCAAGCTCGCCCACCTGGCGATCGGCCGGGCGATGGCCCGCCGGCAGGGCAGCGCGCGCCGGCAGCTCCGCGTGGCGGGCGACGCGGCCGCCCTGCCCTTCCGCGACGGAGCCTTCGCGTGGTCCTTCTCGACCCTCTTCTTCCACCACTTCGACGGCGAGGCAAACCGCCGCATCCTCGCCGAGATGCGGCGCGTGACGCGCGCCGGCGCCGCGGTCGTCGACCTCCGCCGCAGCCGGCTCCTCCTCGCCCTCGTCCGCCTCCTGCTGCCGCTCCTCGGCACCGGCGCCGTCACCCGCAACGACGGCCGCGTCTCCGTGCACCGCGCCTGGACGATCGCCGAGGTGGCGCGCCTCGTCGAGGGCGAGCCCGTGCTCGAGCTCCGCAGGCGCTTCCCGTTCCGCTTCTCGCTGGTGATGCCTGGCGCCGGCGCGGCCTCGGAGCCGGCCGGGCCGCGCCATTAGCTACTCCTCGCGCAAGGCGACCACCGGGTCCACGCGCGTGGCGCGGAGGGCGGGCAGGAGGTTGGCGAGGAAGGCGACGCCGGCGAGGATCGCCGTCACCAGGGCGAAGGTCGCGGGGTCGGTCGCCCGCACGCCGAAGAGCTGGCTCGCGAGGAGGCGCGTGCCGCCCAGCGCTCCCAGGAGGCCGAGCCCGAGGCCGACGACCGCGAGCGCCATCCCCTGGCGGAGGACGAGCCCGAGGACGCTCCCCTTGACCGCTCCGAGCGCCATCCGCACCCCCAGCTCGTGGGCCCGCTGCGCCACCGAGTAGGCCATCACCCCGTAGATCCCCAGCGCGGCGAGGAGGAGCGCCATGCCCGAGAAGAGCCCGAGGAGGAGCGTCGAGATGCGGCGCTGGCCGGTGGACGCCTCGACGAGCTCCGCCATGGTGTTGACGCCGAAGACGGGGAGGGCCGGGTCGAGCTCGCGGAGCGCCGCGCGCACCCCCGGGAGGACCGAGCGCGGCTCGACGGCGGTGCGGAGGGCGAGGGCCATGAACGGCCTGGCGGACTGCCGGTAGGGGAGGTAGAGCTGGACCCGCGACTCGGCGTCCAGCCCCTCGTGTTTGGTATGGCCGACGACGCCGACGATGGTGATCCAGTCGGAGTCCTTCGGGGAGGAGGAGTTGAAGGTGAGCCGCTTGCCGAGCGGATCGCCGTGCGGCCAGTAGCGGCGCACCATCTCCTCGTCGACGACCGCCACCTTGACCGCGCTCGGTCCGTCCTGGTCGGTGAAGACGCGGCCCCTCACGATCGGCACCTCGAGGGCGCGGAAGAACCCCGGGCTCACCGCGCGGACGTCGCCCCAGGGACCCGGCTGGTTCGGCGGGACAACGAGATTCTCGATCGTGAAGCCGCCGGTCGACCAGGAGCCGCCAAAGGGAAGGGTCGAGGTCGCGCCCACAGCGCGCACCCCCGGCACCGCCGCGAGGCGAGCGAGAGCTCGGTCGAAGAAGGCCGTCTGCTGCGCGTCCGTCTTGTACTGGACCGCGGGAAGGGCGAGGTTCAGGGTCAGCAGGCGATCGGGGTCGAAGCCGGTCTGCACGTCGGTCAGGCGGGCGAAGCTCTTGAGGAGGAGGCCCGCGCCGGTGAGGAGGGCGAGGGCGAGAGCGACCTCGACGACCACCAGGCCGCGGCGCACCCGCTGGCGGGCGCGCCCCGCCGACGAGCCGCGCCCCCCTTCCTTGAGGGTCTGCTGGGTGTCGGCGCGGGCGGTGGCGAAGGCGGGCGCGAGGCCGAAGAGGAGGCCGGTCGCGAGCGCCACGCCGAGGGTGAAGAGGAGGACCGTGCCGTCGACGCGCAGATCTCCCGTCGGCAGGCCGGCGATCGTCCGGGTGGACGCGGCGCGGAGGGCCCAGGCGGCGAGGAGGAGCCCGAGGGCGCCGCCGGCGAGCGCCAGCAGAAGGCTCTCGGTGAGGAGCTGGCGGACGAGCTGCCAGCGCGAGGCGCCGATCGCCGTGCGCACGGCGATCTCCCGCGCCCGGCCCGCGGCGCGGGCGAGGAGGAGGTTCGCCACGTTGGCGCAGGCGATGAGGAGGACGAGGCCGACCGCCCCCAGGAGGACGAGGAGCATCGCCCGCACGTTGCCCGACGCCTTCTCGTGGAGCCCCGTCACCGTGAGCCCCCAGTCCGGCGGGTAGCTCTTCGGATAGTCGTGCTTGAGCTGGCCCGCGTAGGCGGTCATCTCCTTCTGGGCCTGCGCCAGGGAGATCCCCGGCTGGAGGCGGGCGGTGAGCGAGTACGACTCGTTCGTGCGGTTGCTGTCGGCGAACTGCTCGAGGCGGAAGACGAGGGGCACCCAGAGCTCGATCCGGCGGGAGAAGAAGTCGCGAAAGCCGGCCGGCATGACGCCCACGATCTGAAAGGTCTCACCGTTCAAGATCAGCGTCCGGCCCACCGCCGCGCGCACGGCCCCTCCGCCGAAGAGCCGCTGGGCGAGGTCGTGGGAGAGCAGCGCCACGTGCTCGTGACCGGCCTGGTCGTCGCCCGGCACGAGGGGCCGGCCGGCGGCGGCGGGAACCCCCAGCGCGCCGAAGTAGCGCCCGGTCACCCGCGTGCCGTTCAGCCGCTGGGGCTCCCCCATCTCGGTCAGGTTGGCGCTCCAGGAGCGCTCGACCGCGACGCTCGCGAAGAGGTGCGTGCGGCCGGAGTAGTCGCGGAAGCCCGGCGCCGAGACCGGCGCCTTGAGGTCGTTGAGCGAGGGATAGTGGTGCTCGACCGTCACCAGCCGGTCGGGATCGGCGTACGGGAGCGGCCGCAGGAGGACCGCGTCGATGACGCTGAAGAGGGCCGTGTTCGCCCCGATCCCCAGGGCGAGGGTCAGGATGACGACGGCGCTGAAGCCCGGGCTCTGGACGACGCGGCGGAATCCGTAACGGAGATCTTGCACGCTCGGCCCTCCTGAACTGGACTGCTACCCTACGCGACGCACCGCACCCAGTAAAGACGGAAGAACCCGCGCCGGGTTGCAGCGCCGGCGACCGTTCATGTCTGGCCGGCGTTGCCCGGCAGGTCCCTCCAAGCGGGCAGAATGCCGAAGCCGTCGGCCTCGCGGATGGCGGTCTGGATGGCGAGGGAGACGGCGTGCTGGGCGAGGGTGCCGATCTGATTGACGTGCGCGGGGCGGGCGCCGGTCGCGAGCGTGACGACGAGGTCGCCGTCGAACTGCGAGAGGGCGGGGGCGAGGGTGCGATACAAGCCGCCGAAGGCCATCTGGCAGACCTTGAGCGCGGCGGGCTTGGAGAGGTCGGCGTCGGTCATCACGACGGCGAGTGTGGTGTTGCCCTCCCAGGGATGAGAGCCCTCGGGGGTCATCGCCGCGAGGACCCGCTCGGCGCCGGCGAGCTCGAGGCCGTCCGCGGCGAGGCGGCAGCCGGCGAGGGTCGCCCCGGTCGCCGGGTCGCGCACGTCGCCGAAGGCGTTGACCGCCACCGCCGCGGCGACGGTCGGGCCGCTCGCGGCCGTGAGGCTGGCGAAGCCGAAGCCGCCCTTCATCCCCTGCGCCATTCCGAGCGCCTTGCCCACCGTGGCGCCGGTGCCGGCGCCGACGCTCCCCACCGCGACCGGACCTTCAGCCACAGCCGCCACAGCCGCGGTGGCGAGGCGCGGCCAGGGGCGCGCGGCCGGATCGAGGGAGCGGGGATCGAGGCCGAGGTCGAAGAGGATGGCGGTGGGGACGAGCGGGATGGGGAGGACGCCGGTCTGGAAGCCGTGGCCGCCGCGCGCCAGGTGCTCGACGACCGGATCGGCGGCGGCGAGCCCGAAGCCGCTGCCGCCCGAGAGCACCACGGCGTGGGCGCGGGAGGCAACGTGGAGGCTGGAGACCAGCGAATCGAACTGGCGCGTGCCGGTCGCCGAGCCGCGCACCTCGGCGGCGGCGAGGACGCCCTCCGGACAGAGGACGACGGTGACGCCAGTCCTCGCCGCGCGGTCGGTGCCGTGGCCGAGGGCGAAGCCCGGGATCGCGAGGTCGCGGGATGGCGGCGGGAGCGGCGGCGGAGTGGGCATCTGGCGGGATCGGCAGCGAGATCGACCGCAGTTTTCCTCGGCCAGCCGATTGTATGCTTGGCCGCATGGAAGCTCCGGCGAAGGTCAACCTGGCAGAGAAGCTGGCGCAGATCCACGACCACTTCAAGCAGCGCATCGTCGGCGAGCTGAACGGTCAGCAGGTCAAGCTCGTCAAGGTCCTCGGACCGTTCATCTGGCACCACCACGAGACGGAGGACGAGATCTTCCTCGTTGTCCGCGGCCGCTTCCGCATGGAGTTCCGCGACCGCCACGTCTGGGTGGAAGAGGGCGAGTTCCTCATCGTCCCTCACGGCGTCGAGCACCGGCCGGTCGCCGACGAGGAGGTCTCGATCCTCCTCTTCGAGCCCGCCTCGACCGTCAACACGGGCAACGTCGTCAACGAGCTGACCACCGCGGAGCTGCCGCGGCTCTAGCCCGCATCGCGTCTCACGAGTGGCTCGACCAGCAGCCTCGAGATGATTTCTGCCCTGTCATTCTGAGCGGAGCGAAGAATCTGGGTGGGGGATCCTGTCTAGGCCCCTTCCCCCAGATCCTTCGCTACGCTCAGGATGACAAGGGGGAGGGATCCGCCAGCCGATGGGCCCATCCTCCACGCGACGCGCGCCCCGCGTCGTCGCGACGATCGCCGGGATCGCCGCGCTCGCGACCGCCGCGCTCCTCGTCGCCGTC
>DATBQN010000277.1:0-7755 GCA_036560825.1 Thermoanaerobaculia bacterium | reverse complement strand
CTCCCAAGGGATCAAGCGCGACCGACTGAACTTGCACCGGCGCTCGGTCGCGCGGTCGACGGCGCTCTACGACGAGATCGGTCCCTGCGGGCAGACGCCCGGGTTGCCCTTCGCGGGGGGGTGAGGAGCGCAGACGGACGCCATGACCTCGAGCGGCTCGCGGTGCAGGATCTGGGGCCGCTCGTACGGCCGCTTCGGCGCTACCTCGGTCTGGGTCGATGCGCTCTGCGTCACGTTCTCCTCCCGGCCCCTCCCGGACCGCACCCCTTCACCTGGACCGAGATCGAGCGTGCCGTGGGGCGATCCGGTTCCGACAGGTGCTGTCCGTGGCTTGCGAGAACCATACCGTGTCGCGCGGGCTCCGGTCAAGTCCTGAACCTAGAGAAACTTACGTATGTGCAATCACCTTGGAAGACCCCTACACGCCGCGCGAGGTGAGCACGATCTTGACCGTCCGCAGGAGGATCGAGAGGTCGAGCCAGAGCGACCAGTTCCCCATGTAGGCGAGCTCGTAGCGCAGCTTGTTGCGCGGGCTCGAGTGGTAGTCGCCGTTGACCTGGGCGAGGCCGGTGAGCCCGGGGGCGAGCGAGAAGCGCTCGGCGTAGCCCGGCACCTCGGCGAGGTAGCGCTGCACGAACCCCGGCCGCTCGGGGCGCGGCCCCACCAGGCTCATGGTCCCCGAGAGGACGTTGACGAGCTGCGGGATCTCGTCCAGCCGCAGCCGGCGGAGCACGGCGCCGATGGGAGTCAGGCGCGGATCGTCCGCCTGGGCCAGCACCTCGTCGCCCTCCTCCTCGGCGCCGACCCGCATGGTGCGCAGCTTGCGGAGGGTGAAGGGCCGGCGGTCGCGGCCGATGCGCAGCTGCGTGTAGAAGACCGGCCCGGGCGAGGTGAGCTTGACGGCGAGGGCGCAGCCGGCGAGGAGGGGGAGGCAGAGGAGGAGGAGGCAGGAGCCGGCGATGAGGTCGAGCAGGCGCTTGACCGGCCGGTTGCTCCGCCACTCCGACTCGCGCACCACCTCGATCAGCGGCAGGTCGTGGAGCGAGCGGTAGCGCATGCGGCCGATGAGGCTCTCGAAGGGGCCGGGCAGGAGGAGGACGTTGCTGTGGTCGGGACGGCTGCCGGCGAGGCCGTCGATCAGGCGCGTCTGCCAGGAATCGCCGGTGGCGGCGAGGATCACGTCGTCGACGGTGCCCGCGGCGAGCAGGGCGGGGAGGTCCTCGAGGCGGCCGAGGCGGGGACCCAGGATGGGGTCGGCGGCGCCCTCGGCATCCTTCTCGCCGGGCAGCGCCACGAAGCCGGCGACCGCGAAGCCGTGCGCCGGGCCCTGGAGCTGAGCGGAGATCGCGGTCGCGACCTCCCGCGCCGACACCCCGCAGCCGACGATCGCCACCCGGCGGGGGCGGCCGCGCCCGCCGCGCTCGAGGAGGAGGCGCCAGCCGGCGAGCGCGGCATAGTCGAAGGCGACGTAGAGGAGGAGGACCGAGCGCGGGAAGGCGCGGTTGGCGAGGAAGAAGTAGCCGGCGAGGGCGAGCCCGGCGAGCGCCGCCGCGGCGGCCAGGCTGCGGCCGAAGGCGGGCCGGCTGCCCGGGCGGGGCGGGTCGTAGGCGCCGAAGAGGTAGAGCGCGGCGAGCTGCGCGGCGAGCGCCGCGGCGAGGCCGGGAGCGGCCAGACGCATGCGGTCGAGCGGCAGACGTCCGGTGGTGAACGGCAGCGGGAGCTCCATGCGGACGAGGAAGGCGGAGACGAAGGCGAAGGCGGCCGCGGCGAGGTCGCCGACGGGCCGCAGCGCCCGGAAGAGGCCGGTCTCGGCGAAGGACGGCTTCATCGCGCGCTCGAGCGCGGCCGCCGGCCCGCCGGGCGAGGGAGCGACGTCATGGCGGGCGACTCTATCAAGCGGGCTACTGGGGCGCCGTCTCCTTGACCGCGGCGCGGCGCGGCGGGTACGCTCCGCGGGGCCTGGCGAGCCCGGCCCCTGCCGCGCCGCATCCCTGCGATGAAAGTCACCGAGCACCTGGCCCGCGCCAAGCGGCCGCTGATCAGCTTCGAGATCATCCCGCCGCTGCGCGGCGGCGACGTCAAGGGCCTGCTCGGGCTGATCGACGACCTCGTCAAGTACGACCCGCCGTTCATCGACATCACCAGCCACGCCGCCGAGGTGATCGACGAGGAGACGCCGCAGGGCGTGGTCCATCGGCGGGTGAAGCGCAAGCGGCCGGGGACGCTCGGCGTCTGCGCGCTGATCCAGAACAAGTACGACATCGACGCCGTGCCGCACATCCTCTGCCAGGGCTTTACCCGCGAGGAGACCGAGGATTTCCTCATCGAGCTCAAGTACCTGGGGATCGACAACGTGCTGGCGGTGCGCGGCGACGACAGCGGCTACCAGAAGCCGCTCCAGCACGGGAGGAGCGCGAACCATTACGCCGTGGACCTGGTGCGCCAGATCGCCGCCATGAACCGCGGCCGCTACCTCGAGGAGGGGCTGCTCGACGCCGAGCCCTCGAGCTTCAGCATCGGCGTCGGCGGCTACCCGGAGAAGCACTTCGAGGCGCCCAACCTGCTCGCCGACGTGCGCCGGGCGCGCGAGAAGGTCGAGGCCGGGGCGGACTACATCGTCACCCAGATGTTCTTCGACAACCGCCACTTCTTCCGCTACGTGGACGCCTGCCGCGCCGAGGGGGTGACGGTGCCGATCATCCCCGGCCTCAAGGTGCTCTCCAGCCACGCCCAGCTGACCAGCATCCCGCGCAACTTCTACGTCGACATCCCGCCGGAGCTGGCCGAGGAGGTGATGGCCGCCGCCCCCGAGCACGTCAAGGAGATCGGCGTCGCGTGGGCGCACCGCCAGGTCGAGGAGCTCTTCGCCCGCGGCGCCCCCGCCGTCCACTTCTACATCATGCAGAGCGCCACCGCCATCAAGAGCCTGATGGCGAAGCTCGGGCTGTGAGGCGGCGGCGGAGAGGGGCGCGCCCGACGAAAAGAGCCGGTCCGGGGAAGGGCGAGCCTCGCGGGTGCGGCTAGAGCTCGTCCGTGGAGGCTTCCGGGTGGGCGGCCAGCCAGGCGAGGATCGCGGCGAGGACCTCTTCCACATCGCCCCGCTCCCGGGTGAGGATCCCGTACAGCTCGGCCGGCGTGATGTCGTCGTAGAAGTGAACCATCCGGTTGCGATAGCGCGCCATGAGCCGCAGTTTCCGGGCCCCCTCCTGTCCCAGGATGCCCTGCGCTTCCAGCTCGTCGGCGACGGCGGCGTACTCGGGCACGACCTTGCCGAAGCCTTTGGCCAGCACGTGCCGCCCGAGGTCGAGCAGCCCTTCGAGCGCGCGGCGGAGGAACGACTCGCCGGCGGCCACCATCCGTGGGTCGGACGAGAACTCGGCGGCCGAGGCCAGTGGCAGGGAGGTGACGGCTGCCAGCATCTCGCGGACGCTCTCCGCCTTCGCCGTCACGGACTTCTGCCGGATCTTGGTCGGGGTCATGGCCGCAGGAGGAGCCGGCGGCGCTCCCGCTCGAAGGGAGCCAGGTCGCCGGCGCGCCGCATGACGTAGAGCTCGAACTCGTCGCAGCGATCGGGGTCGGCGCAGGCGACCCGCTCGCCGCGGATGATGTCCAGGGCGAGGAAGGCGCTGGCGTGGCCGGCGTCCACCAGGTCCACGGGCAGGCCGAGGCGCCGCTCGAGGGCGTCTCCGAGCAAGAGGACGTCGCGAAGGGAGGCAGCCTGGTGGAAGAGGACTCCGACATCGATGTCCGACTGCTCGGTGGCCTCGCCGCGAGCGCGGGACCCAAAGAGGTAGAGACCCAGGATCCGCGGATCGCCGGCGGCAAATTGAGCCAGCTCAGCCTCGAGCGCACGAGCGGAGGCGGCCGCGGCCGGAGCGTCTGCCATGGGCTAAGCCTATACCTGTACTCGCGCACTGACCCCGCCGGAGGCGAAGATCGGGGAGGTTGACGGCCGGCACTTCGGCCGGCACTTCGTTGACTTCCCCTCCCGCCTGATTTACCCTGCACTACAGCATTGCGAGCGGCCCGGCGCGGTCCGGCTGGGCTCGGCAACCTGGGGCGGACACCCAAGGTGCCCTCTCGCTCCCTCGGCGGCGACAACGGGGAACGAGGATGCGGTCGCCCGACTCGATCGGGGGACAAACAAGTGTCCGGCGGTCATGCCCGCTTCGCGATGCATCGGCGAAGCGGGTTTTTGTTTGCCCGCACGGAGAGAATGACGTGAGCGAAGCACGGATCGACCTTCCCATTCCATCCCGGCCCGGCGACCTCGACGCCCGGCGCGCCCTCCTCGAGGCGGCGCTCGACGCGCGCGTGCTCGTCCTCGACGGCGCCACCGGCACCGCCCTCCAGGGGGTGCGCCTGACGGCGGAGGACTTCGGCGGCCCCGAGCTGGAGGGGTGCAACGAGAACCTCTGCGCCACCCGGCCGGACGTCGTCGACGGCGTCCACGAGGGCTACCTCGCGGCGGGCGCCGACGTCGTCGAGACCAACTCCTTCGGCGGCACGCCGCTCGTCCTCGCCGAGTACGGGCTCGCCGGCCGCGCCTTCGAGCTCAACGCCGCCGCGGCGCGCATCGCCCGCGCCGCCTGCGCCCGCCACGACCGGCCCGGCAAGCCGCGCTTCGTCTGCGGCTCGATGGGCCCCACGACGCGCGCCATCTCGGTCACCGGCAACGTCACCTTCGAGGAGCTGGCCGAGACCTTCCGCGTGCAGGCGACGGGCCTCATGGCCGGCGGCGCCGACTACCTTCTCCTCGAGACCGCGCAGGACACGCGGAACATCAAGGCCGGCCTGGTGGGGATCGAGCGGGCCTTCGCCGCCGCCGGCTGGCGGCTCCCGGTCGCCGTCTCGGCGACCATCGAGGCGACGGGCACCATGCTGGCCGGCCAGGACGCCGAGGCGCTCGCCACCTCGCTCCTCCACGCCGACCTCCTCTACGTGGGCCTCAACTGCGCCACCGGCCCCGAGCTGATGACCGACCACCTGCGCACGCTCGCCGAGCTCTCGCGCACCCGCGTCGCCTGCGTGCCGAACGCCGGCCTGCCGGACGAGGACGGCCGCTACAACGAGGGGCCGGAGGTCTTCGCCCGCGTCTTTTCGCGCTTCCTGGAGGCCGGCTGGCTCAACCTCGTCGGCGGCTGCTGCGGCACCGGCGCGGCGCACGTCTCGACCCTCGCCGCGCTCGCCGCCGGCCGGCCGCCGCGCGCCGTCCCCCATCACCGCCGCGCCCTCGTCTCCGGCCTCGAGGCGGTCGAGCTCACGCCCGACAACCGGCCGCTCCTCGTCGGCGAGCGCACCAACGTCCTCGGCAGCCGCAAGTTCAAGCGCCTCATCCAGGCCGGCGAGCGGGAGGCCGCGGCCGAGGTCGGGCGCGCTCAGGTCAAGGCCGGGGCGCAGGTCCTCGACGTCTGCCTCCAGGACCCCGACCGCGACGAGCTCGCCGACGTGACCGGCTTCGTCGACCAGCTCGTTCGCCTGGTCAAGGTGCCGATCATGATCGACTCGACCGATTCCAAGGTGATGGCGGTGGCGCTCACCTACTGTCAGGGCAAGTCGATCCTCAACTCGATCAACCTCGAGGACGGCCGCTCGCGCTTCGACAAGGTGGTGCCCCTCGCCCGCCGCTTCGGCGCCGCGCTCGTCGTCGGCGCCATCGACGAGAAGGGAATGGCGGTGTCGGTCGAGCGCAAGGTCGAGGTGGCGCGGCGCAGCTTCCACATCCTCACCCAGGAGATGGGCGTCGCCGCGGAGGACGTCTGGTGGGACGCCCTGGTCTTCCCCTGCGGCACCGGCGACCAGGCCTACATCGGCTCGGCGGCGCAGACGATCGAAGGAGTGCGGGAGCTCAAGGAGATCTTCCCCGACACCAAGACGATCCTCGGCGTCTCGAACGTCAGCTTCGGCTTGCCCGACGCCGGCCGCGAGGTGCTCAACTCGGTCTTCCGCTACCACTGCACGAAGGCGGGGCTCGACGCCGCCATCGTCAACACCGAGAAGCTGGCGCGCTACGCCGACATCCCGGAGGAGGAGCGGCGGCTCGCCGAGGCGCTCCTCTTCCTGCCGCCCGGCGACGTCGCCGCCTCGGAGGCCGCGGTCGCCGAGTTCACCGCCTACTTCCGCTCGGCCAGCGGCAAGAGCGCTGCGCGGGGTCCGGCGCGCGCCGAGCTGCCGCTCGAGGAGCGCCTGGCGCGCGCCGTCGTCGAGGGCTCGAAGGAGGGGCTGATCGACGACCTCACGGCGGCCCTCGCCGACCCGCGCTGGCCGGCTCCCCTCGAGGTCATCAACGGCCCGCTGATGGCCGGGATGAGCGAGGTGGGGCGCCTCTTCAACGACAACCAGCTCATCGTCGCCGAGGTGCTGCAGAGCGCCGAGGTGATGAAGGCGGCGGTCTCCTTCCTCGAGGGCTTCATGGAGAAACGCGCCGACGGCAGCGCCGCCAACGGCTCCGGCCGCGGCAGGGTGATCCTCGCCACGGTCAAGGGCGACGTCCACGACATCGGCAAGAACCTGGTCGACATCGTGCTCTCGAACAACGGCTTCCAGGTGGTGAACCTGGGGATCAAGGTGCCGTCCGAGCGCCTGGTGCAGGCGGTCCGCGAGCACCGGCCGGACGTCATCGGCCTCTCCGGCCTGCTGGTCAAGAGCGCGCAGCAGATGGTGACGACGGCGGGCGACCTCACGGCGGCGGGGGTGGCCGTGCCGCTCCTCGTCGGCGGCGCGGCGCTCACCCGCCGCTTCACCCACCGCAAGATCGCCGCCGCCTACGACGGGCTGTGCACCTACGCCAAGGACGCCATGCACGGTCTGAAGCTGGTCGAGCGCTTGATGGACACCGGCGCGCGGCCCGACCTCGAGCGCGAGGTGACCGACCTCATCGCGCTCGACGCCGCGAGCGACGTCGCCGCCGCGGCGCCCGCGGAGGCGGCCGAGCCCACCCGCGCGGCGGTGCGTCGCGACGTCCCGCTGCCCGTCCCCGCCGACCTCGATCGCCACGTCGCCGAGCTCGACCTCGACGAGGTGTGGCGCTACCTGAACCCTCAGATGCTCTACGGCAAGCACCTCGGCCTCAAGGGCTCGGTCAAAAAGCTCGCCGCCGAGGGCGACGAGAAGCTCGCCAAGCTCGAGAAGGTGATCGGCGAGCTGCAGGAGACCGCTCGCCGCGGCGGCATGCGCGCGCGAGCGGTGTGGCGCTTCTTCCCCGCCCTCGCCGAGGGTGAGCGGCTGACCCTCGTCGATCCCGCGAGCGGCGACGCCGTCGCGGCGTGGGCCCTGCCGCGGCAGGGCAAGCCGGGCGGGCTCTGCCTCACCGATTACGTCCTCCCCGGCGACTGCGTGGCGCTCTTCGTCACCACCGCGGGGGAGGGGGTGCGCGCGCGGGTCGAGGCCTGGAAGGAGGCCGGCGAGTACCTCAAGAGCCACGCCTTCGCCGCCCTCGCCATCGAGACCGCCGAGGCCGCCGCGGAGCGCGTCCACGCCTGCCTGCGCGCCGCCTGGGGCTTCCCCGATCCGCCGGGTCTGACGCGCGAGGATTGGGCCGCGGCCCGCTACCGCGGCAAGCGCTACAGCTTCGGCTACCCCGCCTGCCCCGACCTCGCCATGCAGCGCGAGCTTTTCGCGGCCCTGCGGCCCGAGGAGATCGGCGTGAGCTTGACCGAGGGCGACATGATGGACCCCGAGGCGAGCGTCTCGGCGCTCGTCTTCCAGCATCCGGACGCGCGGTACTTCGCGGTGTAACGCGTTACGGAGCGAACG